>JBGAVB010000310.1:0-3694 GCA_044228345.1 Anaerolineae bacterium
GAGGCGCTGGCGCTCAAGCCGGGCAATGCCGATGCCCAAGAGGTGCAGAGCAGCGTCCAGGCCGAGCTCGACCGCGTGAATCACGTGGCGCCGCTCTACCTGGTGACGCCGTTGAAGGAATTTGAAGGCGCAGGCCGCGACCTGGCGCGCGTGCTCGTGGATGGCGCCGATGTCTTCGTTCTCGATCGCGGCCGCGACACCGTGGAGCGCTATCGCTTGAACCAGCTGGGCGATGGCCTGGTGCCCAACGATGGCGGCCCGTTGGTGACTAAGGGACAGCCAGTTGGTTCACTCGTGGTGGGTGAATTGGTAGATATGGTATGGGCGCCGCCTGTTGGCCCGCGCACCGATTCGACTCTGCTCGTCCTGGATTCCACCGGCATGTTGTACGAATTTCGTGCGCCCTGGGAACTGAAAGCCCGACCGGTGGCGATGCGGGAGATGTGGAAGGGGCCGCGCTTGACAGCCAGCTATGCGGGCAATTTCTACGTGCTGGACAGCACCTTGCAGCAGATTCTGAAGTACCGGCCCAGCGCTGACCTGGCCTACGACACGGCGCCCGATCAATATTTTCCCCCGCAAACCCCGGTGGATCTGAGCGGCGCCGTGGACATGGGCATTGATGGCAACGTCTGGGTTCTCTTTGCCAACGGCAGCGTGCAAAAGTACCTGAGCGGCCAAGCTGAGCAGTTTTCGCTGCAAGGCCTGCCCACGCCCCTGAAACAGCCAGTTGGCCTGTTCGTGGGGATTGACGGCGGCGTTGAGGTGAGCAATCTGTATGTGGGCGATGCTGGCCAAGGGGTGATTTTCCAATTCGACAAGAACGGCGTCTTCACCCGCCAGTTCCGAGAGACGGACGGCCAGCAGCTGCGCGGCCTGCGCAGCATCTTTGTAGATGAACCAGGCGCGCGCTTCTTTTTGCTGACCAGCACTGCTCTCTATCGGGCCAATATCCCGCGCTGACGCAGCTCATGCGGCCTTGCGCGCCGGCGATGCTCGTGTCCCGACCCAGGCCGGCGCGCGTTGGGGAGCGTTCGGTTGGCGCAGCGACGGGCGAGATGTCCGCATCCCTCCAGGCTGTGACGCTCACAATATCTGCATTTGGGCGGCGTGAGCGCCTATGCTATAATCGGCAAACTATGAGTTCGACATCTGAAACGATCAACCCCTTGAGTACGATCCACCCGCGCCCGCTGCTCACCCCACGCAGCTCGCGCTGGGCCAGCCTCTTGTTGTTTGTTCTGCTGACAGCGTTCCTATTCACCTTTGCCTACGCCGGCTTTCTACTCTACCACTGGGCGCGCGAGGTCGTAGCCCATGCTTCGCAGCTGCCGGCCATTTCCCTGAGCGACTTGTCTCTGCCGACACAAAACAACGCCGCGCCTGGCGTGGACCCAATCCAAACGCCAAATCCCGAAAACCCAGCGCCCGTTGTGCAGGCTGTCCCCACCTGGGATCTCTCGCGCCTTGAGCGCGTGAATATCCTGGTGTTGGGTGTGGACCAACGCCCGTCCCAGAGCATTCCCGGCCTTACCGACAGCATGATGCTGATCACGATTGACCCCGCGCACGGCCAGGTCGGGATGTTGTCCATTCCCCGCGATACCTGGGTCAAGATTCCGGGCTATGAGATCTACAACAAGATCAACACCGCGCACCGCATCGGCGACATCAAGAATTATCCTGGGGGCGGGCCGGCCCTCGCCAAACAGACCGTCAGCGAACTGATCGGCTACCCGGTGCACTACTATGTGCGCCTCAATTTCGAGGGTTTTCGCGAGGTCATTGATTATGTCGGCGGACTCGACATTGATGTGCCGCGCGATCTCAATGACCCCACCTATCCGAGCGACGATTACGGATTCGACCCGCTCTTCATCCCCAAGGGCCTGCAGCACATGGATGGCACCCTGGCCTTGAAGTACGCCCGTACGCGGCACGTGGATAATGATTTTGGGCGCGCGCGACGGCAGCAGCAGGTGCTCCTGGCGCTCAAGAACAAGATTCTGAGCCAGGGTATGCTGCCCACGTTGATCCGCAACTTGCCGGGCCTGGCGCGTTCGCTGGCCCAATCGGTGCAGACCGACATCCCCCTCGATCGTCTGATTGCGTTGGCCGAGTTGGGGCGCCAGGTGGACTTCAATCAGATCGAACAGGCCGTGATTGACTGCTCGATGGGCGAGTGCACCTATTCAGAGGCCGGCGCGTGGATTCTGATTCCTGACCGCAACAAGATTCGCGCAGTGGTGGATCGCCTTTTCGCCGCGCCGATCGCCCCCGTGGACGGAACGCCAACACCCGTGGGCAGCAGCCCAGCGATCACCAACACCGTGACGCCAACTGCCACGATGACGCTCGATCGCCAACGCCTGACGGCCGAAAATGCAAAGATCATCCTCTTGAACGGCACAGAAACGCCCGGCCTGGCGCGTCGCACGGCCGCCTGGCTGCAATCGCTCGGCTTCGTGGTTGAGCAACTGGGCGATGCGGACGCCTCCACCTACGAGCGCGGCACCCTGATCGCCTACACCGACAAGCGCTACACCCTGAGCCAATTGGCGGCGCTCTTCAACGTCACGGCATCGGAAGTGCGCAATCGACCGCCCGATCAAGCCAATCTGGACATTCGATTGGTTCTGGGCAAAGAAACGTTGGAAATCTTGACCAAAGCAGGCGTCAAGTAATTTTCGTTCCCTAGCAGCGCCTCCTGCTCCTCAGCGGGTTTCACCGTCGGCCATTTTTGGTCTGACAGTGAAACCCGTTTCTTTTGCCTATGACCCCTATCATAACATCGCGCACGGCCCGTCACTATACTAACAGCAAGATGACACGAATCTGGAGCCGGCTCACACCAGCCGCGCTTCGATTTGGAAACCGGCCGCCGCAAGCCTGGCATCGGTTCTGAGAGGATGGAGGTGATTGTGTATCGCCATATTCTAGTGCCGCTTGATGGCTCAGCTTTTGCCGAACAAGCGCTGCCGCATGTCCGTTCCCTGGTGAAGGTCAGCCCCGATCCGGTTGATGTCTACCTGGTTTCGGTGGCCCCCATGCTGCAAGATCGTTCGGTCACGATGGTGAGCCTTTACCCGTTCTACATTGCCCAGGATCACCTGGAAATGGCGCGGCGTGAGCTGGAGCAGTTGGAACATGACCTGCACACCTATTTGGCCCAGGTCGCCGCGACCGTCAGCGAATGGGGCGCCCCCTGCCATACCGAAGTCCGTTTTGGCGGCCCAGCCGAGGAGATTCTTGCCTTTGCTGAAACGATCCAGGCCGATCTGATTGTCATGTCTACCCACGGCCGATCTGGCATCAACCGGGTTGTGTTTGGCAGCGAGGCCTATAAGCTGCTGCGCATGTCCACCGTGCCGATTCTTCTGATCCGGGCGCGTGAGATGGTTGGCGCGCCCAACGCATAAGCGAGCGAATGGAACGTATGCAATTACGCGAGATTATCCGTATTCTCAATGGACAGGTCATCACCATGACCTACACCCCCACATTGGAACTTTCTTCCGGCGGGGCCGCTGATCTGATGAGCGATGTGCTGGCATTTACGACCGATGGCAACAGCCTGCTTTTCACCGGGCTGACCAATCAGCAAGTTGTGCGCACGGCGGAAATGGCCAGCATCGGCGCGATCGTGTTTGTGAGGGGCAAGCAGCCGCCGCCGTCTACGACCGAATTGGCCGAT
>JBGAVB010000311.1:0-3693 GCA_044228345.1 Anaerolineae bacterium
TTTCTTTGCCCACTCGGTAGCACGCCACAGGAAAGGGATGTCGGGATTCTTTCCGGGATTGCGATAAGCTTTGGCCAACTCGGTCACGCCCGCCGCCCTGAGCGCCCTGGTGACGTGGCCGGCCGCGGCCGCGCCGGGCATCATCCTGGGCGCAGACCTGCGCTTCTGGATTGCCGCGGCGCGTTTTGCCCTGGAACTGCTGGCCCGCCAGCGTTATGTTCCCACCCTGGAAGAGGCGGGCAACGCCGTGGCCGCGCGCTGGCAAGCGGCCTGGGTGGACGCCGACGAACAGGCGCGTTTTCAATGGCTGGTGAAGGCCATGCCGCCGGCCTGTCGCAGCCTGCGCGCACCCAACGCCGCCTGGCGGCCGCCTGGCCCGTTGACCCTGCTCACCGCGGCGCTGACCACCTGGGTGGATCAACAGGTGCGGGCCTGGGCCGGCCCCATGCAGCGCGCGCTGCCCCGGCGCCCGGCGTCAGGCCCGGTGCGGGCGTGGATTGACGCCTTGTTCAGCCCCCAGGCGTTGGTGAGCGGCGCCAACTTCCAAATCAGCGGCCTGGTGGGACAGGTCAAACGCTGGCTGGAAGACCTGCAGCAAGCCACCACGGCTGGCTTCCGCGTATCATTCCAACTCCAAACGCCGGCGGTCGTCACCGCGCCCGGCGAACGCAGTTGGACCGTGCATTACCTGCTGCAGGCCACGGATGACCCCAGCCTGCAAGTGCCGGCTGAGCAGGTTTGGCAGGAGGCCAGCAGCACGTTGACCCTGCTCAATCGCCGCCTGGTGCAGCCGCAGGAGCGGCTGCTCACGGGATTGGCCAAGGCCGCGCAGCTCTTTCCGCCACTCGAACCGACCCTGCGGGACGCCCGTCCAAGCAGCGCGGCGCTGACCACGCCCGAAGCCTACACCTTCCTGCGCGAGGCGGCCCCGCTGCTCGAACAGAGTGGGTTCGGCATTTTGACTCCGCCCTGGTGGCAAAAGCGCTCGGCTGCCCTGGGCGTGCGCCTGAAGCTCAAGCAAAAACAGACGGCCAGCGAGGCCAGCGGATTGTTGTCATTCGACAAGGTGGTTCAGTACGACTGGCAGTTGGCCCTGGGCGAGGAGCCGCTGACAGAAGAAGAGTTTGCGCGCCTGGCCGCGCTGAAAAGCCCACTGGTGCAGATTCGCGGGCAATGGGTTGAATTCCGGCCTGAGCAGGTGGAAGCCGCGATCCGTTTCTGGGAAAAGCGCCGCGCACAGGGGGAGTTGAGCCTCCTGGAGGCCATGCGCCTGACGTTGGGCGACGGCACACAGAGCGCGGTGGATGGCTTGCCCATCACGGACGTGGCCCTGGATGGCTGGCTGCAGGACTTGTTCCAGGGGCTCAACCGTCACGACCAACTGGAGCCGCTGCCGGCGCCGGCCGGCTTCGTCGGCGTACTGCGCCCCTACCAGGCGCGTGGGTTGGCCTGGCTGGTTTTTCTGCGCCGCGTCGGTCTCAGCGGCTGCCTGGCTGATGACATGGGATTGGGCAAATGCCTGAGCGCCGAGACGCTCATCATGGTCAACGGCGCGGGGCTGGCGGCCGAGACGCTGTGGGAGGCCTACGCGGGTGAGCCGTCTTTCGACGGCGAAGGCTTTTGGGCGCAGCCGCGCGCGCCGCTGGTCGTCCAGGCCTGGCAAGAGACCGATGGCCGCCTGGCGGCCGCGCCGGTGCAGCGTCTCTATCGCCAGCGCGTGGATGAGCCGCTGCGCCGCGTGATCCTGGCCAACGGCAGCCATGTGACCATCACCCGCCGCCATCGCCTGCTGACGCGCCAGGGTTGGACTAACGATCTGCACATCGGCGATGCCGTGTGCGTCGCGCCGACCGCCGCGGACGGGTTTGATGAGCCTACGACCTTCAGCCCAATCACCGCCATCGAAACGGTCGCATATGCCGGTTGGGTTTACGATCTGGAGATTTCCGGGCGTCACAATTTTGTCGCCAATGGCATCCTGTGCCACAACACGATTCAGACGATCGGTATGGTCTTGCACGGCCGTGAACAGAACCCGCAGCCTGACCCGGTGCTGCTGATCTGCCCCACCTCGGTGGTGGGCAACTGGGAACGCGAAATTGGGCGTTTTGCCCCTTCGCTGCGCGTCTTGGTGCACCAGGGCGCCAACCGCTTGAGCGGCGAGGACTTCGTGACCGCCAGCCAACAGGCCGATATCGTCGTGAGCAGCTTCAGCCTGCTCGCGCGCGACCGTGAACTGCTGGGGAAAGTCCGATGGGGCGATGTCATCCTGGACGAGGCGCAAAACATCAAGAATCCGGCCACGAAGCAGGCGCAGGCCGCGCGCAGCCTGGCCGCGCGTCACCGCTTGGCGCTCACCGGGACGCCGGTCGAAAACCGCTTGACCGATCTGTGGTCCATCATGGAGTTCCTCAATCCCGGCTACTTGGGATCGCAGCAGGCCTTCCGCAGCAAGTTCACGCTGCCGATCGAGCGTTACCATCAGCCCGAACCGGCTGCGCAGTTGAAGTCCCTGGTGCAGCCGCTGCTGCTGCGCCGGGTGAAGACGGATCCGACCATCATTCAGGACCTGCCAGAGAAGAACGAAATGAAGGTCTTCTGCAACCTGACCGCGGAGCAGGCGACGTTGTACGAAGCGGTGGTGCAAGATTCGCTGCGGCAGATTGAGGAAGCGGACGGCATGCAGCGCCGCGGCCTGGTCTTGTCCACGCTTATGAAGCTCAAGCAGGTGTGCAACCACCCTGCGCAGTTCTTGGGCGACCGCACGACGAGTGAGCTGGCCGGCCGATCCGGCAAGCTCAACCGCCTATCTGAGATGCTGGAAGAGGTGCTCTCGGTAAATGACAGCGCGCTGATCTTCAGCCAGTTCTACGAGATGGGCGAGATGCTGGTTCAGCATTTGGCTGCGTCCTTTGGCGAAGAACCGCTCTTTCTGCACGGCGGCGTGCCCGCGCGCCACCGCGACGAGATGGTGCAGCTGTTTCAGAGCGGCGTCGGCCCGCGGCTGTTCGTGCTTTCGATCAAGGCCGGCGGCGTGGGCCTGAACCTGACGCAGGCCAACCACGTGTTTCACTTCGACCGCTGGTGGAACCCGGCCGTCGAAAATCAGGCCACCGACCGCGCCTTCCGCATCGGGCAGCAGCGCAACGTGCAGGTGCATAAGTTTGTGTGCGCGGGCACCCTGGAAGAGAAAATTGACCAGCTCATCGAGAGTAAGAAAGACCTGGCCAACAGCATCGTTGGTGCGGGCGAGTCGTGGTTGACCGAGCTTTCCACGGCGCAGCTGCGCGACCTGCTGGTGCTGCGGCAGGATGCCGTCTCGGCTGAGGAGGGAGCATGAGTCCACGTCGCGCCACGTCATACTTCGACGATGATGACAGCTACTTCCCGCCGTCGAAGCCGCTGCGGGCTGACGGCATCCGCGCCGAGCATCAAACGGGCGCGTTTGCCAAGAGTTGGTGGGCCGATCGCTGGATCGCGGCCCTGGAGCGCCTGGTGGACAGCGGCCGCCTGGCGCGCGGCCGCAGCTATGCGCGCAAGGGACAGGTGCTGGAGATCAACATCGAGCCGGGCAAAGTCAGCGCCCGCGTGCAAGGTTCCCGCCCCACTCCCTACAAAATCGCCATCAGCGTTGGGCAGCTGACGAACCAGGAATGGGAGCGCGTGCTGGCGGCGTTGGCTGGCCAGGCCATC
>JBGAVB010000312.1:0-3683 GCA_044228345.1 Anaerolineae bacterium
AATGATCACCGCAAACAGCGACGCGGCCAGCAGGCCCACGCGACGCAGGTCGCTGGCTACGTGGCCATATTCTTTGGCGTAGTCCACTGGAACAGCCGCCTTTGCGCCACGGGCCGTTAGCCCGCGGCCTGAGGCGCTGCGGGCGGAGCTAGACGCGCCTGTTGCGCTCGTCGTGTTCGCGGGCGTGATGGACGCCGTGCCCTGGGAATAGCGCGAAGGCGATGCGCTGCGCGGCGCTCGCTGCGCCACACGTTGTTTCTTTGCCATGTAGATCTCTCTCCTGCGTTGGAATGATTGCCAGGCCGATTATACCCGACGCCGCGTTGGTCGTCAAACAAGTGCTAGGCCGGGGTGCGCCTGACAAGGCGCGCTAAGGCCATGCGCGCAATGATCTGCACCTCTTCGACGCCCAACACCCACAGCAGCGCACCGTAGACCGCAAGCCCACTGCCGGCTGCACCGCCCACCACGATGACTTTGCCCACGAGACCCCCGCCAGCCAGGCTGCTCAACCAGCCAGGGAGAATCCACAGCGCCGCGCCCATGGCGGAGGCAGCCAGCAGCGCTTTCATCCCTGTGCGCACAATGCCCTGGTCGCGCAGCGCGCCCACCGCGCGCAGCAGCAAGATCAGCATGATGATGGCATGGGTCATATGCTTGGTGGAGTCGGCCAGAACGAGGCCCAAAAACCCAAACGGTTGGAGCAGGCTCAGGGCCACAACGAGATAGACAGCGACTGAAATGACGCCGACGATGGCCGGGGTGCGTGTGTCCTGACGGGCGTAGAACGCGTAATTGAAGAGGAAATCCACCCCAGCAAAGCCCAGACCCAAGAGATAGAGGCGCAAGGCGCGCGCTGTCCACATGGTGTCCGCGGCGACGAAGCTGCCGTGCTCGAACAGCAGGCGGATGATTGGCTCAGCCATGACAAACAGGGCGACGATGGCGGGGATCAGAAGGACCAGCACCAGGCGCAGGCCGCGACCCAACGTGCCGCGGTAGGCAAGCCACTCACCGGCGGCCGCATGGCGCGATAGCGTGGGCAGGGCGGCCAGGGACACGGCCACCGGCACCAGTCCCAGCGGGAACTGTACCAGCGTCGTGGCGTACTGCATCCACGCCGCGCTTTGCTCCCCGGTGCGCGAGGTCAAGTTCGCGTCCATCAGCACCTGGAACTGACCGACTAGCAAGCTGATGCTCACCGGCGCGTAGAGGCGCAGAATCTGGCGCACAGCTGGATGGCCCCACGCCAGGCGCAGGCGCGCGCCCACCGCACGTAGGCCAGGCATCAGTAAGGCGAGTTGGCCCAGGCTGCCGACAGCAATGCCCACCGGCAGGCTGTAGATGCCGAGCCACGGCGTCAAGAGAGGCGCGCAGACCACCACACCCAGGTTGAACACGGCCGCGCCCAGCGCGGCGTAGGAAAACGACTTCAAGGCATACAGGATGCCGGTCAGCACGCCGGCTAGTCCGAAGAAGAAGACGGCTGGCGCCATGATGCGCAGGGCATTGGTGATAACCGCGATCAAGTGGTCATCGAAGCCGCCGCCAATCAGGCGCGCCACGTAAGGCGCCAGGCCTTCCAGCGCAAGGAAGAGCACAGCCATGCCCGCGCCCACCGCCGTAAGCACGGCGCTGGCAACCTCCCACAGTTCGCGACGCCTTTCGGGTCGTGCATAATCGCTGAAAACTGGCACCAGCGCCGCGCTGAGCAGACCGCCGACCAACAGATCATAGATCATGGTCGGTACGCGTGCCGCCAGACGGAACGCGCTCAGCTCGCCGGCTGAGCCGAAATAGTAGGAGATGATGGTCTCGCGCAGCAGCCCCAGGATACGGCTGGCGACGTTGCCGAAAGCCAGGATGCCGGCCGAACGCGCGACGCCGCCGGTTTCAGCCGTTGCTACGTCCGGGCTGGCGGCATCGGTTGTGGGGGCGTCTGTCATAGGCCAGCAGTCTCCCCTGGTCGCGCGGCTCGACTGAGCTCGCCGAAGTCGGCGCCCGACGCGTAGCGCGCAATGATCAGCGCAATCAGTTCACGCGTGGAATGGCCGGCCAGGTAAGGCAGATAGCGCACCTCGCCGCCGTAGCCGGCGACGATGGCGGCTTCAGGCGGTTCACGCCGCGGCGACGCGGCTTGTCCCACCGTGGACGCGGCCGCGGTAACCGCCGGATCCCAATCGCCGCCTTTGACATACACCGCCGGCCGCAGCGCGGCCACGAGCGACTCAGCCGTCAGCGCGTCGAAGATCACGACCAGGTCCACGCAGCCCAGGGCCGCCAGCATCTGCGCTCTCTCCCCATCGGGTATGAGGGGACGCTGCGGTCCTTTCAGCGCGCGCGTTGAGGCGTCGCTGTTGACGGCCACCACCAGGGCGTGGCCCAGGCCGCGCGCCCGCTGCAAATAGTCCACATGCCCAAGGTGCAGCAGATCGAAATGGCCGTTGGTCATGACCACGCGCTGACCAGCCTCGCGCCAGGCGTCGCATTGAGCCAACGCGCTGGCTGGCAAGACGACGCTACCCACGAACGTTGGCCTCCTGGCCGCGGCAATCTGTCATGTCCCCTCTCCCAGTCATCAATGCGGAATGCTTGGCGTTTTCAGCGAAGACTTTGCGCTTTGCACTTTGCACTTTGCGCTTTGCACTTTGCGCTTTGCACTTTGCACTTTGCACTTTGCACTTTGCACTTTGCACTTTGCACTATTCAGCTTTTTGCACTCTCGGCTCTTCGCCGCTCATCCTTGTCTCGCCAACGCCTCGGCCAGTTCTTGCGGCGTCACCACGGCATTGCCCAACCGCCGCACGACCAGGCCCGCCGCCGCCATTGCCAGGTGCGCCGCCGTGCGCAGGTCGATGCCCGCGCACAGGGCCAACACTAATACGGCACTCACGGTGTCGCCGGCACCGGTCACGTCGTAGACCTCTTCGCGATTGAACGCCGCCAGGTGTTGGGCCACGTCACCCTGCGCCAGAATGCTCACCCCCTCGGCGCCGCGGGTGACGACCAGGCGCCGAGCCGCCAGCTCCTTCTGCAGGCGCACCAGCGCGCGCTCGAAATCATGGTCGTCGCGCAGCGCAAAACCCACCTGCGCCTCGGCTTCGGCCGCATTGCAGCGCACCAGGTCAAAGCCGTGGAATTTACCCAGGTCTCCCTGCGAATCCACGGTGGTCAATACGCCGTGCTGGCGTGCAGCCGCCTGCACGGTGGCGATCAGATCGGCGGTGATGACGCCGGCGCGGTAATCGGAAATCAGCACGGCGCTGGCCCCGGCCAGCAGGCGCTCCAGGTGCGCATCCAGGCTTTGCGCCAGGGTTGGGCTGAGCGGCCGCCGGTCCAGGTGATCTACGCGCGCCAGGTGCTGCGCAAAACGCAGGCTGCCCTGGGCCACGATGCGCGTCTTGGTCGTGGTTGGCCGCTCTGGATCAGTGACGACGCCGGCGGTGTCAATGCCCAGGTCGCGCAAGTGCCTTGTCAAGGTATCGCCAGCTGCGTCGGCGCCAATCACGCCGACGGTCGTCGCCTGACTGCCGAGCGCGACGATGTTGGACGCGGGGTTGGCCGCGCCGGGTGGGGTTGGCACGGACGGCGGTGTGCCGGCCGGGGGCGGCGGTCGGGCACGTGCCAAGCGGAGCATGATGGACCGGCTCGAGGCCTGGATCAGCCGGCTGAGCGCTCGGAAC
>JBGAVB010000313.1:0-3675 GCA_044228345.1 Anaerolineae bacterium
CGGGCAAGGCCGCACACGATCACCCCAGCCAGGCCCCCCAAATCGGCGCAAGTCCGGTCAATGGAACAGAACCTCTGCGGGCACTGGCTGTTCGCCTTGTCCGGCCTGCGTCCAAAAGAGCGCGGCGCGGCCAGCAGCTGCGGGATCGGCCTGGGTAATACGCAGCGCGTGCAGGCCCTTGCCCAACAGGCGTGCGCCTGTCCAGGTTTGGCCGTCTACGTCAATCTGCAGATTGCCGTCGCTGCGAAAGTCCACCTGGCCGGTGTGCGGCATGCGCAGGCTGCCCGTCCAGGTGACGGGAGCGACTGGCGCGCCGGCCGGCCAATCCTGCGGCCAGGTAAAGTTGATCTGGCTGTCGCGCCGCGCCACGCCGCCATAGTCGCCGTTGAGACCGTGCAGAGCCGCAATTTCACCGCCTGGCACGTTGACGCTGAGATACAGGGGCTGTCCGCGCGGGCCGGTGACCATGTGTGACGTTGCGCCGGGGTAGTACACCGTAAACAACTCCATC
This sequence comes from Anaerolineae bacterium, assembly GCA_044228345.1. Taxonomy (GTDB): domain Bacteria; phylum Chloroflexota; class Anaerolineae; order SSC4; family Amarolineaceae; genus Amarolinea. The sequence goes on from JBGAVB010000313.1 coordinate 512, forward strand.
AAGTCCTGGTAGTGCGTGTCAAGCAAGAAGAGCGCATCCTGACCGGACAGCGAAGGCAGCGGAAGATCATCCACCGGCTGCGCCATCAGGTAAGGCTTCTGGCTCAAACCGCCTCCGCCCTCGCTGGGCGCCCGATAGGTCAAGAAGATAAGCGGAGAAAAGTAGAACAGGCGCGGCGCCAGGTAAAGCGTATGCGTAGACAGCTTGCTCTGCACTTCACGCGCCACGGCGGTCTCCACCGGCGAGAAGGCCTGCCACACCGTATCGTCGTGCGCCTGACGGTCGAAGAAGACAGTATAATTAGCATAGGCGGCGAAGGCGAGCAGCGCCGCGGGCGCCAGGAGAGTCAGCCACGCCCACTGGCTCCATGGGGTCAGCGGCGATGCGCCCGGCGCGTGGTCGGAAGCCCGCGCCCAGCCACGATCCAAAGCGCTGCGCAGCACAACCCAACCGCGCGCAAGCATATCGCCGGCCAGAATGGCGACCGCCGGCACCACGCCGATGGTGCGAAAAGCCTGCGGGCCTTCGATCAACGAGGAGAGCACGCCGCCAGCCAGCGTGACTGGTATCCAGATCAGCAGTAAGCCATAGCGGTGATCGAAGACGCGCCAAAGGCCATAGCCGAAGCCGATCAGCAGCAGCGCGCCCGTGACGGGGTCCACCATGGGCGCGCCCGGCAGATTGTGGCGCGGATTGGTGTCCCCGCGCACGGTGAACATCTCCGCATGGCGGCGCAGATTTTCCCACAGCGGCTGGTAGGAGCCAGCCTGCTTGACATCATTGAAGATGCTGACCTGCTGCGAGCGGTTGAGGAAGGTGAAGGGATTGCGGCTGTAATGGACGGCCAGCGGCGAGAAAGTCATCAGGTAGAGCAAGGCCATCAGCGCCAGCCCCACGCCGGCGCGCCAAAAGCCGCGCTGCACGAGCAGACGGTAGAGAATATAGAGCGCCACGGCGACCACGGCCATGCGAATCGCCAGGTAGCTGTACATGCCGAGGCCGAGAAAGAGGCCGGCCAGGGCAAAGTCGAGCAGGCGCCGATTCTTGGCCGCGCGCACCAGGAAGAGAACACAAAGCACCTGGAAAAGCGGCGTGGAGACTTCGATCCAGCCCCAGCGGCTCATGTTGATATGCCAACGGTTGAAGGCCATGAAGGCCATCGCTGCGAGGGCTGATGGGACGCCAAAGAGCGTCCGCGCCAGCGGATAGACCGCCAGTACGGTCAGCACAGCCGGCACGATGGATGCAAGAACCAGCGCCAACCAGGTGGTGCCCAGCAGCTTGAACATGCCCAGCATGAAATAGACATACATGGTGGGAATCTCGTACCAACTGGTGCCGAACGGCGAGGCCTGGCGTCCTTCCAGCACCGCCAGGGCGTCGAGGGCGCCGTTGGTCTGATCAATGAAAATGCCAGGCGGCATCGTGGTCAAGCGATAGACGCGAAAGAAGATCGCTACCAGGGCCAGGAGCGCGACCAACGCCAGCTCGAGATAGGGCAGGCGGCGATACCAGGGCGCGGCGGCTGGCGGTGACGACGTAGGGTCGCCCGTATGCGCGGCCGGCTGGCGGCGCTGCATCAGACCCACGCCGAGCAGGGCCAGGAGCAGGCTGGCAGCCCAGGCGACCGTCGCAGGGATGTCGTAGACCTTTTGATAAAGGGTGACATTGGCCCAGACGTTGGCGCCGATACCAGCCAACAAAAACGCCAGGCCAATCAGGAGCGGCCAACGCCCGGCCCAGCCCCAGGTGTGGCGCGGGGCCGGTTCGCTGAACAACCCGCGGGCGATCCTCGACGAAAGCCCGGCCGTGCGCGAGAAAGCAAATGCTGCCAGCACGGTGGCCCCTGCCATCCACAGCCAGCCATCGGCCGTGTAGGGCGGGGTTGCAAACGAACGTAAGCCTTGCCAGGCCAGAACGGCCGCGGCCAGCAGCGCAAGCAGTTGGGACAATCGGCACCTCGGAATAACTCGGAATGCTGAATGCTGAACACACAGCACCCGCTGCGTCGTAGGTCATCGCCTCCGGCGTGACATCACACACTCATCACAACGCCGTGCGTCGCGCCGTCGGTCAGCACCGCCGGTAGGCTCTGCCGGAGTTCGGCGCTTAATTCACGGCCGGGAAGAGCAGGACCCGGTGCGAATCGGGATCGGCTACGAACAATTGGCCCTGGGCGTCAACCGCAATGCCGGTGGGCAGCGTCATTTCGTTGGCCTGATTGCCGTATTGACCGAAAACGGCAATGAACTTGCCCTGGTCATCGAACACAATCACCCGATAGTATTCGGGGTCGGTCACGTAGACGCGGCGTCCGTTCGGCGTCTCCGCCACGGCCAGGTACGGCTTGTTGACCACAGACTGGCTGGGCCAGCCGGCCACGGCCCATTGCCGCAGATACTTGAAGTCCTTGCTGAAGACCTGCACCCGCTTGTTCCAGGTGTCGGCGACGTAAATGTTGCCGTCCTTGTCAATGGCCAGACCAACCGGCTCATCCAGGGCGCCGTCCACCAACCCGGCGCCGCCGAACTGGTTTATGGCTGCGCCATCGGGCGTAAAGACCTGCACGCGCTTGTTGCCGGTGTCGGTCACATAGACGCGGCCCTGACTGTCCACGGCCACCGCGCGCGGCCCCCAGAAGACGCCCTGCTGTCCCAACTGACCGTCGGTGACGCCGTTGGTTCCCCAGGTGGTGACAAACGTGCCATCGGCTGTGAACTTCTGAATGCGGTGATTCCAGGTATCGCAAACATAGACAAACTGGCCGTCAGGCGCCACAGCCACGCCCCATGGCTCATTGAACTGGCCGTTGCCTGTGCCCTGACCGCCCCACTGCCGTACGAAAGTGCCGCTGGCATCGAACTGCTGGATGCGATGATTACCAGTGTCGGCCACGTACAGAGAACCGTCAGGTGCCACCGCCACATTGCGCGGGGAGCGGAATTGGCCGTTGGCCTGACCTTCGACGCCGCCCAACTGGCGCAGCGACGTTACCTGGCGCACGCCCTTTTCGTAGGGATCCACCTCGGTCGTGGTGTCGGTGATATTGCTGCTGGCGGCGACGGCGCCGTATTGCCAGATGGAGGTCACCACATCTTTGCGCACATACATCGAGAAGCGATGCACAGGATCCCATTGGCTGAGCGGCTGCGTGTACTTGCGAT
>JBGAVB010000314.1:0-3662 GCA_044228345.1 Anaerolineae bacterium
CGTGCGCGCGGGGGCACCGCGTGCTGTGTGCACGTGCGTCTGAGCCGCGCGGCCATCATCCCATCGGCGGGGGTTTCGGCGATACCTTCATCACCCCAGCCAGCACTCTCATCCGCGTGCCGGCCGCGGTGCGCGATGAGCAAGCCATCTTCACCGAACCAGCCGCTGTAGCCATCCACGCAGCCTGGCGCTGCCTCCCCCAACCCGGTCAGCATGTGCTGGTGCTGGGCGTGGGCACGATCGGCTTCTTGCTTATCCAGGTCTTGCGCGCCGGGCAGGCGCAGGCCAAAATCAGCGCCGTGGCCGAGTTTCCCTGGCAGGCTGACCTGGCGCGCGCGTGCGGCGCCGATCACGTCTTCCTGGCGCATGCTGATGGTTACGCGGAGGCCGCAGCCCTCACCGGCGCGCATCTCTACCACGGCCGCGGCGGCAACCGCATGCTGATGGGCGGTTTCGACACGGTCTTCGATGTCGTCGGCGTCCCGGCCACGCTTACGAACGCCTTGCGTTGGACGAAGGCACGCGGCACCGTGGTTTTGGTTGGCGTGAATCTGCACCGCATGAGAGTGGACTTAACCCCGGTCTGGTACCAGGAAGTGAATCTCCTGGGCGCGGTGGGACATGACATCGTGGCCTGGCAGGGTGAAGAGATATCCACCTTTGAGCTGGCGCTGCGCTGGATGCAGAGCGGCCTCCTGCGCACCGATCCCCTGTTGACGCATCGTTTTCCTCTCCACGCCTTCCGCCTGGCATTTGCCACGGCGGTGGACAAACGCCAGGCGCGTTCGATCAAAGTTGCGTTCGAAGAACTGGCAACTGCCGCGCCATAACGCCAGGCGCTGGATCGCCTGCGCCCCAAGAGCCGTCGAGTCGAAAGGAGCTTTGCCGATGAGTGCTGTGAGCAAACCGTTGTCCACCAGCCGCGAACGCTGGGCCTGGTACCTGTACGACTTCGCCAACTCGTCGTACGCCGCCGTGGTTCTGTTGGCCGTCTACTCTGCCTACTTCAAGAACGAGGTCGTGGGCGGCGCCGAGGGGTCGCGACTGTGGGGTCTTTCCATCTCCGTGGCCATGATCGTCGTCGCCGTGCTTTCGCCCATTTTCGGCGCGATCGCCGATTTCTCCGCCAGCAAGAAGCGCTTTTTGTTCATCTTCACCTCCATCGCGTGCGCGTTCACCAGCCTGCTCTTCTTCGTGCAGAAGGGCGACATTCTGATGGGCATGGTTTTTTTCATCCTGGCGGAAATCGGCTACCGCAGCGCGCAGGTCTTCTACAACGCCCTATTGACTGAAATCGCGGCGCCGGCCGAAATTGGCCGCATCTCCGGCACCGGCTGGGCGATCGGCTCCGCAGGCGGCGTCGTCATCCTGCTCATCATCCTACCCCTGATCGTGTTCATTAAAGGCGCTTTCATCGTGCGCGTCTCTCTCGTCATCACCGGGCTTTTCTTTGCGCTCTTCGCCGTGCCCATTTTCCTGTGGCTGCGCGAGCGCGGCCAGGCGCAGCAGCTCCCCGCCGGCGAGAATTACTTCAGCATGGCCTTGCATCAGCTGCGGCAAACCATCCGCACCGCGCGCCAGTTTCGCGAGTTTCTCAAGTTCATGCTGGCGGTGCTGCTCTACGATGACGGCATCATCATGGCGCTCGACTTTGCCGCCATCATCGGCGCCGTCCTCTTCGGCATGAACCAAACGATGCTCATCGTCTTCGTCATCATTGTGCAAGTCACCAACGTCGTCGGCGCGTATATCTTTGGCATCCTGGCCGACCGCTACGGCTGCAAACGCACGCTGACGCTGTCCATTCTCATGATGATCCTGATTGTCATTTGGCTCTACTTCAACCACACGCAGACTGGCTTCCTGATCATCGGCGCGTTTGCCGGCATCGCCATGGCCGGCGTGCAGTCCGTCAGCCGCACGATGGTTGGCGTGCTGACGCCCCCGGCCCAGAGCGGGGAGTTCTACGGCTTCTTTTCGATTGTCGGCCGCACCTCGTCCTTCATCGGGCCGGCCGTCTACGGCTGGCTGGCAGCCGAAGCCGCGCTCTGGTATGAGCGGCAGGGCGTCGCCGTCACCAGCGCGGAACAGATGGGCCAGCGGGTTGCCATTCTATCCATAGCGGTTTTCCTGGCCGCCGGTCTCTTTGTCCTGCGTTTCGTCAACGAAGAGCGCGGCCGCGCCACCGCGGCGGCGCACAGCGCCTGACTTGAAAATAGCCTGATGGCTCACACAAAGACACCAAGGCACGAAGAAGCTCTGACACCGTGGCGTCTTTGTGATTTTGTGTGAGGATTGACCTGACCAATGGAGGTTTGTTTTTCATGACTCAAATGACCGGCGGAGAATTGCTGCTGAAATGCCTCAAGGCTGAGGGCGTCAGCACGATCTTCGGACTGCTCGATGGCAGTCACAATGCGTTCCTCGCCAAGCTGCAAACGTATGACATGCGCTTCGTGTCGGCCAGGCATGAGGCGGCCGCGGCGCACATGGCCGAAGCCTGGGCGCGCATCCGCGGCGAGCCGGGCGTTGTGATTGGCGGCATCGGCCCCGGCGCGGCCAACATGGTCTCCGGCATCGCCACCGCCTACGCGGAGGGCAGCCCCGTGATCGCCATCACCGGCCAGCGGCGGCGCACCATCATTGACCCCGACCGCGGCGGCGCCTTCCAGGTGCTCGACCTGGTGGATTTCTACCGTCCTGTGACCAAATTTGCCGCTGGCCTACGCGACTGGCGCCGTCTGCCAGAGCTGCTGCGCAAGGCCTATCGAATTGCCGCCAGTGGGCGGCCTGGCCCCGTCTACATCGAAATCCCCGAAGACCTGCTGCGCGGCGTAGGCGATGAGGCCGATGCACCGGTGTTTGCGCCAGACAGCTACCGCGTCGGACGTTTGGGGCCGGGCGATCCCATGCTGCTGACAAAGGCCGCCGCGCTACTTGCCAACGCCAAGCGTCCCCTGCTTCATGCCGGCAGCGGCGTTACCTGGTCAGGTGCGGCGGCCGCGTTCGTCGCCCTGGGCGAGCACCTGAGCGCGGTGATGACCACCACCCTGGCCGCGCGCGGCGTTGTCCCCGAAGATCACCCGCAGTACATCCACATCCTCAACCAGGATGCCCTGGCCGCGGCGCGCGGCGAAGCCGATGTCGTGCTCGTCGTGGGCGCGCGCCTGGGCGAGCTGGATGCGTGGGGAAAGCCGCCGTTGTGGGGCCCCGTCGAAGGCACGACGCTCATCCAGGTAGACGCCGATCCCACGGCCATTGGTCTCAACCGGCCGGTAGATGTAGGCATCGTGGGCGATGCGCAGGCCGCGCTGGCCGCGCTGCTGGCGCAAGTGCAGGCCCAGGCTGCAGCCCGGCCGCTGCACGACGGCTTTGCGCGCTATCGCCAGGCCACGGCGCAGTGGCAGGCGCAGCAGGCGCGCGCGCTCCAGAGCGGCCGGCAAGGCGTCAACTCCGGACAGATGGTCAAGACCGTGCGCGAGTTCTTCCCACGTGACAGCATCATGGTGCAGGACGGCGGCAACACCAGCCTCTGGTGCGCCAGCTACCATCCCATCTACGGGCCGCGCAGCTATCTCTACACCGCCAAGTTCGGCCACCTGGGCACCGGCCTGCCGTACGCCATCGGGGCCAAACTGGCTGCGCCTGACCGTCCGGTCTAC
>JBGAVB010000315.1:0-3633 GCA_044228345.1 Anaerolineae bacterium
GAGGGGTTTGCGTCTCGTCGCGGGCGCATTTCAGCGCCGCAACGTAGCCCCCGCGGGTTGGGTTTGGCGGGGGTGCAGCGATTTCCATCGCTCAACGCCCGAGCCGCCCCAGTTTGAAATGCACCCCCGTGGAGCTTGCGGGTGGACGGGGATCGTTTTGCGATTGCGCCGCGGATCGGCTAGAATTCACCGAATCGTTCTGCATGAGGTGACATTGATGTTCAACAGGCGGCGCCAGATTATCCTGGGGCTTATCTTGCTGGCTGCCACGGCGGCCCTGGTCTACGGTGAGCGGGCCATCTACACGCTCAAGCTCTTGAACGCCACGCGCATCGGCCAGCAGTTTCGCCAAACCTACCCTCACGCGACACGCGACGTGGTCTTCAACCCCGCCATGACCCCGCGCCTGGATGTTTACGCGCCGGCGAGCGGCGACAAGCATCCGGTGCTGATCTTCGTCCACGGCGGCGGCTGGAAAGACTTCGACAAGAGCCTCTTTGCCTCCGTGGCGCAGAAGATGCTGCCGGAGAACCTGGTCGTTGTGATCCCCGATTACACGCTCTATCCGCACGGCGACTACCGCCTGATGGCGCGCGAGGTGGCTGCGGTCATTGCGTGGACGTTGGACCACATCGCGTCCTACGGCGGCGATCCGCAGCGCGTGGTGGTGGCCGGCCATTCAGCCGGCGCGCATTTGATCACCCTGGCGACGCTTGACCCGTCGTACCTGGCCGAGTTTGGGCGCCGCAGCGATGAGCTGTGCGGCCTGGTCGGCATGAGCGGCGTGTATGACATCAACGCCCAATTTGCTTTCGAGCAAGCCAATGGCCGTGAAGCGCCGGTGATGACCACGGTGATGGGCGGCCGCGACAACTTTGCCGCGACATCGCCCATGAGCTACGTGCGACCGAATTTGCCGCCCATCCTGTTGATTCACGGCGACAAGGACGAGACCGTGCCGGTCAGCATCAGCCAGGATTTGCAGGCTGCGCTGCAGAAGGTGGGCGCGCGCAGTAACCTGATCATCTACCCCGGCGCCGGCCATTCCGACTTTCTCTTCGCCGCGCTTACCGAGCAGTCGCCGCGCATCGTGGCCGACCTGGCCCGCTTCACGCAGCAGTGCGGGCAATAGGCAAAGCCAATCAGCAGCCGGCCGGAATCGGCGAATCTGCTGACAGAGCGATGCTCGGAATTCGTTGAAATGGCGTAGGAACCAGCACGGAGATCGGCACGTTTTGTTTGAAGATAGAATTGTTCTATCATTCATCAAACCTTGGAATTTGAGTCTCAGGTGTTTCCGTTCATGTCCCAACGTTCTCGGCTTGTTTTGCGCGTGATGCTGTTCTTTTCGCTTGCGTTAGTGCTCTTCACTGGGCTGATCTACGCCATTTTTCTGGCCGATTTGCCCGGGCCAGGGGCCGTGGCGCAGCGCGCGCAGCGACCATCCACGCTGATCCTGGACCGCCACGGCCGCCTGCTGTACGAGGTGATTGATCCTGACGGCAGCAAGCAGGCCTCCGTGCCCCTGGCCGACATGCCGTTGGCCTGTCGTCAGGCCGCGGTCGCGACCGAGGACAAGCACTTCTATCAGCATCCAGGCGTAGATCTCAGCGCCATCGGCCGCGCGCTGTGGCAAAACACCCAGGCCGGCGATACGATCAGCGGCGCTTCGACCATCACGCAGCAGGTGGCCCGCAACCTGCTCCTGAGCGCGGAGGAGCGCTACGAGCGGTCTGTGCGTCGTAAGCTGCGCGAGGCGTGGCTGGCCTGGCGCCTGGAGCAGACCTTTAGCAAGGATCAACTGCTGGCGCTCTATCTGAATCAGGCCTATTTTGGCAACTTTGCCGTCGGCTTGGAAGCGGCCAGTCAGGCCTACTTCGGCGCGGACGCGCGTGAACTGGATACGGCCCAATGCGCCTTGCTCATCGGCCTGCTGCAATCACCGGCGCGCTACAACCCCTTGTTGGACGCCGACGCCGCGCGCCAACGGCAGGCCACGGTGCTCAACCTGATGGTCGAACAGGGCTATCTGTCAGCCGACCAGGCCGAATTGGCCCGGCAGGAGCCGCTGCAGTTCAATACCAACACGTTTCCCATCCGCGCGCCCCATTTCGTGATGTTCGTCAGCAGCTTGCTTGAACAGCAGCTCGGCGTGGATGCGCTGCGCCAGGGCGGCCTGCGTGTCACCACGACTCTTGACCTCGACTGGCAAGAGGCAGGGCAGGCCATTGTGCAGCGCCGCCTGCGCCAGCTCAAGGAAGACCGCAAGGCGCCGCTGAGCCGCCGCGTGGACAACGCCGCGCTGGTGGCGCTCGATCCGCAGACGGGCGAGATCATGGCGATGGTCGGCAGCCCCGACTACTTCGATGATCGCATCCAGGGCAATGTCAACGCCGCGTTGAGCTTGCGCCAGCCCGGTTCGGCGATCAAGCCGCTGACCTACGCGGCAGCGTTCGATCCGGCGCGCGCGCAGGCGGCCGGCCGCGCGCCGCTCAATCCGGCCACGCTGGTGGCGGATGTGCGCACCGTCTTTCCCACGCGCGAAGGCGAGCCGTATGTCCCGTTGAACTATGACCTCGATTTCCACGGCCCGGTCTTGCTGCGCGATGCCTTGGGCAATTCCTTCAACATCCCGGCCGTCAAGGTGCTGCAGTTCATCGGCGTGCCGGCCTTAGTGGACCAAGCGCAGCGCCTGGGCATCTCGTCATTCGTACAGGCGGACGACCTGGGCCTGGCCTTGACCCTGGGCGGCGGCGAAGTGCGCCTGCTGGAACTGACCGCCGCGTACGGCGCGTTTGCCAGCGGCGGCCGCCGCGTGTCCCCCGTCGCCATTTTGAAGATCGAGAATGACGCCGGTCAGACCCTGCCGGGGACGGGTCAGGCTGGGCCGCGCCCGCAAGTGCTCAGCCCGCAGGTGGCCTACCTGATTACCGACATTCTGAGCGACAATGAGGCGCGCGTGCGCACCTTTGGCCGCAACAGCCTGCTGCGCCTGTCCGGCGACCGGCCGGCCGCAGTCAAAACAGGCACCACCACCGATTGGAAAGATAACTGGACCGTGGGGTATACTCCACAACTGGTGGTGGGCGTCTGGGTGGGCAACGCCGACAATGCCTCGATGATCGGCGTCAGCGGCGTCACCGGCGCGGCGCCGATTTGGCACGACTTCATGGAGACGGCGCTGCGCAACACCCCGGCGCAGCCGTTCGTGCGCCCGCCCGGCCTGGTGGAAATGGAAATCTGCGCGGATTCGGGCCAACTGCCCACCGATCTGTGTCCCTATCGGCGCCGCGAGATTTTCATTGCCTGCCCTGGCCAGGCGTGCGCACCCACGCAGACCGATACGATGCATCAACGCATCACCCTGGACGGCCGCACGATGCAGCGGGCCGCGCCTGACACGCCTCCCGCTTATCGCGTGGACAAGGTCTTTTGGGTGCTGCCGCCGGATCTGCAGGAATGGGCGCGTACGCACGGCATTGCGCAGCCGCCCGCGCCAACGGCTGCGGCGAATATCGGCAGTCAGGCGGCTTCGACTCCCGGCGCAGTGCTTTCCGCAGGGACACGCGCGCCGCTGACCCTGACCAGCCCGGACCCGGCGCGCGTCTACCGCCTGAGCCACGCCGCGCCTTC
>JBGAVB010000316.1:0-3628 GCA_044228345.1 Anaerolineae bacterium
GCGACGACGGTGGACAAAGTGCTGTCAGACAACCTGGGCGGCGGCTTGCAGGCCGTCCGGCATCTGCTGGCGCTGGGCCACCGCCGCATCGCCTGCATTACCGGGCCGTCACATGTCAGCCCCAGCGCCAGTCGCGTCACCGGGTATCGCCAGGCCCTGACCAACGCGGGCATCGCCCTGGATGAAGACCTGGTCATACGCGGCCACTTTGACTTTGCCAGCGGTTTTGCCGCGGCGCAGCGCCTGCTTGATCTGACCGCACCGCCAACCGCAATCTTCGCCTGCAACGACTTGATGGCCGTTGGCGCGCTCAGCGCGCTCGTGGAACGTGGCTGGCGTGTGCCCGACGAAATCTCTGTCGTTGGCTTCGACGATATTCCCCTGGCATCGTACACAAATCCCCGGCTAACTACGGTGGCGCAGGATCAGCGCGCGCTGGGCACGGTGGCTACCGAGCTGCTCCTGGCGCGCGTCAAGGACAGGCAGCGCCCTGCGCAGGTTCATGTCTGTCCAACCTCATTGGTGCTGCGCGCCAGCACGGCTGCGGCGCCAGTTTAGGCGCTTGTGAGAAGCCTGACTTCGAAGCGTCGGGATGCGGTGGAAAGGAGTGTGCATGAAAAAAACCGGCTTGTTGAACTCCCATGTGAGCACGGCCATTGCGCAGATGGGGCACCTGGACACCCTGGTGGTGGCTGATGCCGGGCTGCCGGCGCCGACAGGCGCCTGGCGGATTGACCTTGCCCTGCGCCCAGGCGTGCCGGCATTTCTCGATGTAGTAGACGCCATTCTGAGTGAACTGCACATCGAACGGGCGATTGTCGCTGCCGAACTGGCGCAGGTCAGCCCCCAGCTCTGGGACGCGCTGCAAGGCCGGCTGGGCGGCGTCGTGATCGAACAAGTGCCGCACGACGAATTCAAGCGCCGATCAGCCAGCGCCAGGGCCATTGTGCGCAGCGGTGAATTTACCCCCTATGCCAATGTCATCCTGGTTTCAGGAGTCGTTTTCTAAGTCGGTAGGCGGCGCCTGCCGGCAGGGGGCGGACGTGAGGGAGAAGAGCGTATGAGCCTGGCTGCTTTGAAACAAACCCTACAGCGCTTCGGCATTCTGGTGTCGTTTCTTATCCTTTGCCTGGCGCTTTCTCTGCTTTCCGATCGTTTTTTGACCACGGGCAACCTGGTCAATATCTTGCGCCAGGCTGCCATCACCGGGACGATTGCCGTTGGCATGACCATGGTCATCCTGACCGGCGGCATTGATCTCTCGGTCGGTTCCGTCCTTGCGTTGACCAGCGTCATCACCGCCGGTTTCTTACAGCAAGGCATGCCGCCCGTTCTGGCCGTGGTTGTGGCGCTGGGTCTGGGACTGCTGTTGGGACTGTTCAACGGCCTACTCATCACGCGCTTGCGCATCCCGGCCTTCATCGCCACGCTAGGCTCCCTCACGTTGGTGCGCGGTTTGGCGCTAACCTACACCGAAGGGCGCCCCATCACCGGGCTGTCCGATGGTTTTCGTTTCATCGGTCGCGGGGCCATCGGCCCCATTCCCATGCCGATCGTCATCGCCGGCCTCACCTTTCTGGCCGGGTACATCTTGCTCACCCGTACGCGCGTGGGTGAGTACATCTTTGCCCTGGGCACCAATAAAGCAGCCGCTCACCTGACCGGCATCTCGGTGCAGCGCTACGAAACACTCGTCTATGGCCTGGCCGGTATGCTCGCCGCGCTGGCCGGCCTGATCCTGACGGCTCGCCTTGACTCAGCCCAGCCCACGGCCGGGCAAGGCTTTGAATTGGACGCCATTGCCGCTGTGGTATTGGGTGGAACCAGCTTCAGCGGCGGTATCGGCGGCCTGGGAGGGACCCTGCTCGGAACCCTCATCATCGGCGTCTTGAACAATGGCTTGAACCTGCTCAACATCCCCGCTTTGTGGGAGCAGGTGGTAAAAGGCGTGGTCATTGCCCTGGCCTTGTTGATCAACCGGCCAGCCAATCGGTAGTTTCAACGAGAAGTCCGATTTCTTACAGGAATCCGACTTCTGGAACGATTTCGACTATCTGGAGGAGATTTCATAATGAAGCATGTCAGACTGTTCAGCTTGTTGCTCGTTGTTTTGATGTTGGTGCAAGCCTGCACGGCCGCGCCCACCGCGGCGCCGCAACCGACCGAAGCCCCCAAGTCACCCGATTCCACCAAAGCGCCCGCCGCGCTGACGCTTGGCCTGGCGCTGTCTACGCTGAATAACCCGTTCTTCGTGGACCTGCGCGACGGGGCACAAGCTGCGGCCGACAAGGCCGGCGTCACCCTGATCGTCGTGGATGCGCAGGACGATGCCGGCAAGCAGGCAGCCGCGATCGAGGACTTGATCCAGAAGAAGGTCTCTGCGCTGCTCATCAACCCGACCGATGCGGACGCGATTGTGCCAAGCATCGAAGCGGCCAATAAGGCTGGCATCCCCGTCTTCACGATTGATCGCGGCGCCAGCGGCGGCCAGGTCGTGAGCCACATCGCCAGCGATAACGTGGCCGGCGGTATGATGGCCGCGGAATTCCTATGCCAGACCATCGGCGGCAAGGGCAACGTGGTGGAATTGGAAGGCATCGCGGGTTCCTCGGCCGCGCGTGACCGCGGCCAGGGCTTCAACGACTACATGGCCGCCTCGTGCAAGGACGCCAAGATCGTCGCCAAGCAGACGGCCGACTTCAACCGGGCCAAGGGCTTGAGCGTCTTCGAGAACATCCTGCAGGCGCAGCCGGAGATTGCGGCCGTGTTTGCGCACAACGACGAGATGATCCTGGGCGCGATCGAAGCCGCTAATGCCGCCAAGCGCACCGGCATCGTCTTCGTGGGCTTCGACGCCACCGATGACGCGAAGAAGGCGGTTGAGGCCGGTACGCTGGCCGCCACCGTGGCGCAGCAGCCCAAAGAAATCGGTCGCCTCGGCGTCGAAGCTGCGCTCAAATTCCTCAAGGGAGAGAAGGTTGATGCTTCTGTGCCGGTGGCCCTGTCGCTGGTAAAGAAGTAACGGAAATCTGTCGCCAGGGTCAGGGCGCGTCAATGCGCCCTGACCCTGGCCCATCAGCGCGAAGGAAGGAATACAATCCGATCCTCGTGTTCATGGGGATGCGATGCCCCCCAGATCAGGATTAACTCGTCTAGCGTTTCACCAATGGTCATTTCGGCATCCAGAATCAAGATGCCTGGAACATGACCACCGGCTGCTACGTGAGCAGTCAGGTGTACTGGCATTGAGCGGCGATTATTGGTTACCAGGACGAAATCGTGCTCTTCGCACCAGGATAGAATCTCGGGATCGAGCGTTCCGCGTGAGGGTGCGCCCGAGTCGCCAACTTTCCATATTACCATCTCCAGCTCATGTTGTAGGAGTTGGGTACGGAAGAGTGGATCAACGTTTTCGTCAAGCAGGAATAAGATCATGATGAACGTCTTGTGTCTGCTGCTTTTGCGCTCTCATTGCGCGTAGGCGTAGAACCGCTGGTGACGGGTTAAGCTCTTGATCTCTACGCACTCGGTGGCTCCACTCGAGCCAATCGGCCATGTACTGATTCACCTGCTCCTGGTTATGCAGATAATATAGGATGGTCGCGTAGACCTGTTCTAGCGAAAGAGT
>JBGAVB010000317.1:0-3616 GCA_044228345.1 Anaerolineae bacterium
TGATCGACCCGCTCGACCTGGTGGTCGAGACCTATGGCACCTACCTGCTGGACGGGAAGAGCGACTCGAAGCAGAAGCTCAGCCAGGAGTTCCTGGGCGAGGATCGCTTCGTGATGTTCCTGGGCGACAACGTCATCGAAGGCGGCATCAGCCCGTTGATTCGTGAGTTTGCTTCCAGCGCGTGGAACAGCCAGATTGTGCTGACGCCGGTGGCTGAGCCGCAGCATTTTGGCGTCGCCGAACTGGACGAGGCCCAGCACATTGTGCGCCTGGTGGAGAAGCCGCGCAACCCGCGCTCCAACCTGGCGCTGGTTGGCATCTACATGTTCGATCATCACGTCTTCGAAGCGGTCAACAGTATTCATCCATCCTGGCGCGGCGAGTTGGAGATCACCGACGCGATTCAGTGGTTGGTGGATCATGGACACCAGGTTCATCCCTACGTGCACCGCGGCTGGTGGATTGATACCGGCAAGCCCATTGACATGCTGGAAGCCAACAGCCGCGTGCTGGATGAGATTGAGCATGTCATGCTTGGTTATGTGGACCGCGATTCACAGGTGGGCGGCAAAGTAACAATCGAGCGCGGCGCGGAGATCATCAACAGCGTCATTCGCGGCCCCGCCATCATCGGCGAACATACGCGCATTATCAACAGTTACATTGGGCCGTTCACCTCGGTCTTTCACCATTGTGTCGTCGAGGACAGCGAAATCGAACACAGCATTGTCCTGGAACACAGCCGCATCGTTGGCATCGAAAGCCGCATCGAGGACAGTCTCATCGGTCGCTATGTCGAGGTGGTGCGCTCGCCCATCAAGCCCAAGGCGCTCAAGTTGACGCTGGGCGATCACAGCCGCCTGGGTATTCTGTAAGCGCCAGCGGCAAGGAAAGCTGATTGTGCGTAACTTCTTAATTACCGGAGGCGCAGGTTTTATCGGCGCCAACTTCACTCACTACCTCCTGCGCACCTACGCCGACATCAAGGTCGTGGTGTACGACAAGCTCACCTATGCGGGAAACCTGGATAATTTGCTTGACGTGAACGATGACCCGCGCTATGCCTTTGTCCAGGGCGATATTGCCGACGCCGACAGCGTCGCCGCGGCGATTCGAGACCATCAAATTGACACGATTGTCAATTTTGCGGCCGAGTCGCACGTTGACCGCTCTATCATGAACCCTGACGCCTTTGTCAAGACCGATGTCTATGGCACCTACGTCTTGTTGGAGGCCGCGCGGCGTTTCAACCTGGAGCGTTACCACCAGATTTCCACCGATGAGGTGTACGGTCACGTGCCGGTTGGCTCGTCGCAGGAAACCGATCCGCTGGAGCCGCGCTCGCCGTACGCGGCCAGCAAGGCCAGCGCCGACCTGATGGTCAATGCCTATCATATCACCTACGGTCTGCCAGTCACGATTTCGCGCGGGTCGAACAACATCGGTCCCTATCAGTATCCAGAGAAGGTCATTCCGCTCTTCGTCACCAACGCGATGGATGATGTGGCGCTGCCTTTGTACGGCGATGGTTTGCAGATGCGCGATTATCAATATGTCGAAGATCACTGCGAAGGCATTGACGCTGTCTTGCGCCGCGGTCAGATTGGTGAAGTCTACAACATCGGCACGGGCAGCGAACTGCGCAACATTGACATGACCCACTTACTGCTCGACACCCTGGGTAAGCCCTACAGCCTCATCCAGCCGGTCAGCGACCGTCCCGGCCATGATCGCCGCTACTCGCTGGATGTAAGCAAACTCAAGGCGTTGGGGTGGCAGCCGCGTCACACGTGCGCGGAGGCGGTGGTCAAAACCGTGCGCTGGTATCAGGCCAATGAGTGGTGGTGGCGTAAGATCAAGAGCGGCGAACACTACCGCGCCTTCTATCAGCGCCTCTACGCGGGGCGCGAGGTACGAACCTAACGCCGGGGCAGCCTATCCACCATGATGGTCATGACAGGCGTTTCACCCATCTTTTCTTTCGATGTCCGCTAAGCTCAGCCGTGTGTCCCTGGCGCATCTGAATCGCCAGGGACAGCAGGTTGTACGCCGGCATCCCCACGCCCTGCTTGCAGCCATTATCTTGTCAGGCGCCCTGCTGCGGCTTCTGCGCCTCGACTGGCAGGACGTTTGGCTGGACGAGGCTTTTTCCCTGCACATCGCATCGTTGTCCTGGTCAGCCACCCTGGCTGCTATCCAACAGGACGTTCACCCGCCTCTGTTCTATCTCTTGCTGCATGGTTGGATCGCGTGGCTAGGCGACAGCGCGTATGCCCTGCGCCTGCTCTCTGCGTTCACGGGCGTGCTGACGCTGCCCGCGCTGTATGCGCTGGGGCGGGCGCTGCGCCTGGAGCGATCGTGGAGTCTGCTGCTCACCTTTCTGCTGGCAACGGCCTATTTTCCCATCCGTTTTGCACAGGAGACGCGCTCGTTCAGTCTGCTTCTGCTATTGGCCCTTCTTTCCATGCTGTGCTTTGTGCGCTGGCTCGCGCGCAGGAATGCGTGGGATCTCCTGGGTGTATTTCTGCTGACCGTGGCCCTGGTCTACACCCACTACTACGGTTTTTTTCTGCCCGTGGTGCAAACCGCGTGGCTTGCCTGGCGCGCGCCGCGTCAGCGGGCCTGGCTTGCGCCGTGGGTGCTGCTGCTTGGCGTGTTGGCGTTGGCCTTCTGGCCCTGGCTGGCCGTGGTGAAGCAGCAGGCGTTGACCCTGCGCGCGGTGACGCACCAGGCGCCGTCCTCGCTGACAACCATCGCCGAGCTGCTCTATCGCTTTGGCGGCCGCAGCTTTCTCTTGGCCGGCCTTTGCTGCCTCTTGATGGGCCTCTCCCTGCGCGCAACCCGCGCCGCCGCGCCGGCCGGGTCGCCTTCGCGGCGATTGCCTGCTGCGCTGACCCACGCCGGTCTGCTGTGGCTTTGGCTGATCCTTCCTGTGCTCATACCGCTGCTGCTCACCAACCTGGCGGCTACCTTCACCTACCGCAACGCTATCATCAGCGCGCCCGCTTTCTGGCTGCTGGTTGTGGCGGGCTGGCGGCAGGTGCGCGCGCGGCGTGTGCGCGGCGTGCTGCTCGCCCTGGCGCTGACGCTCAGCCTGCCGGGGCTGATGCGCTATTACGTGGAGCCGGACAAAGAACAGTGGCGCGCGGCCGTGGCCTGGATTGCGCAGTATGCCGAGCCTGGCGATTTACTTCTATTCGACAATGGGCCGACGCGCCAACCGTTCGACTATGCCGCCCGTGCGGCGCCGGCGACATGGGCGCAGGAGACATTCCCCAACTTCGAAGGCGATCCCGATGCGGTGATCCGCCGCTACGCCCGCCGCTATCCACGCGTCTGGCTCATCGCCACGGTCTACGGCGAGGCGCGTTTGGACTGGCGCTTGGGTCTGTTGACGCCCTATTATCGCCTGCAGGGATGGATGCCGTTTACGGATGTGATGCCAGTGCTCTTGGAACGTCAGCCAGGGCCGCCTTGAAACAGAGGAAAGGGATTTCCAACGCAAAAGCCGCACGGACAAGTGCGGCTTCTGGTGGTGCGGGACTAATAGGCGCGTGCGTGCTTAGGCTGTCACGTGGACCAGGCGGTGATTGGTGAAGATGGCGGCCACGAACAG
>JBGAVB010000318.1:0-3612 GCA_044228345.1 Anaerolineae bacterium
GGCTTCTTGACTTTGCTCATGGAAGAGATGCGCGCCTTGTGCGCCGAGTATCGCGTGCCCATGCCTGACCTGGTGGGTGAATTTGGTCGCTATACGGTCGCGAACCACAGCCTCTTCCTCTTCGACGTGGGACAGGTGAAGGCCGGGGCTGAGGGACAGCCAGACTGGTATCTGATCAATGGCAGCCTGATGGTTTCGGCCCCTGACAGCGTGCTTGTGCCTGACCAGCGCTTCATCATCTTGCCGCTGGATGGCTGGGATCGCCCTGTGCGCGCCGTGCGGCTGGGCAGCCGGCGCACGTGCGATTCGGACGATGTCTATCCGAGGCCGGGCAATGCGCCGCTGATGCTGCCCGACTCCGGCGTTGGCACGGTGATTGCGGTCTGCGGCATTGGCGCATACCAGCAGATGATCTCCGGTCGCGGCGGCGCTCACCACTGCCTCAGCCCGGAGCCGCGACGCATCATTTTTGAGGAGAAAGATGGTCGCCTGGTGCAGCGCGTGGAAGCCGCCCAGTCTCAGGCCGATCTCATGCGCCTGATTGGCTATCAGCCGGCGCGGCAGCCCGCGCCCATGCTGCCTGTGCACCCGCCGATGTGGGCGCCGCTCACGGCCAGCCGCCGCGCCAAGACCGTGCGCCTGCGCCAGCGTCCGGTCATCGCGCAGGCAGGCATCCCGACCTGACTGCGCGCTGCCGCCCTGCCGCTGTGCAGGGATCAGAACGTTGCCAAGAACCAGCCGCACGGCTGGTTCTTTTTTATGCGTCCCAGTAGCTCAGATCGGAGCGCTGCGCTGCCCACATCTCTGTGAACATGGCGTCAATGTCGGCCGGCGCACAGACGGCGGCGGTTAGAGGATCAAGCTGCAAGGCATAGCGGGCGGCTTGAAGATTGCGCGCCAGCAGCGCTTCTACAACCAACTCATGCACGGCCATGTGCGCCCGGTTCAGCGCGGCCAGCTGCGGCGGCAGCGGCCCAAAGTGCGTGGCGGTCAGCCCATGGCGGTCCACCAGCACAGGCGCTTCCACGCAGCCATCGGGCAGATTGTCAATCAGCCCCTGGTTGCGCACATTGCCGTAGATGACCGCAGGCCGGTCGAACTGATGCGCCTCGATGATATCGGCCGCGTATTCTTCGCTGCGCGCCAGGCTGATTTCGGCCTGACCCGCCAACCACGCGCGGATGGTTTCATCGTTGGCCTGGCGCCAGCGCGGCCAGTTGTTGGCATAGAAGCCCGTTTCGCCCCGATAGCCGGCGCGGCAATAGCGTTCGATCAACTCAGGGCGCTTGCGGAAATAGGGCACATACTCCGAGAAATGGCCGCTCGACTCCGTGACGAAAGCGCCAAAATAGCGCGCTATCTCGAAGCGAATGGGATCGCTGTCGTAGATCTCTGGGTCGCGCGCCCGTTCGAGCAGGCGTGGATACTGATCAACGCCGTTGTGCTCTAACATGGTAAACCAGGCGTTGTGGTTGATGCCCGCGCAGCGCCAGTCCAGCTCCGCATAGGGCACATCTAGATAGTCTGCCAGTTGGCGGGAGGTGCCCTGTACGGAGTGACAAAGCCCCACCACCGGCAAGCGGGTTATCTTGAGCGCGGCCAGGGTCAGGATGGACATTGGATTCGTGTAGTTGAGGATGATCGCGCGCGGGCTGAGCCGTTCAATGTCGCGTACAATGTCCAGCCAGGTCGGTCCCGTGCGCAGCGCTTTGAAGATGCCACCCGGCCCAATCGTGTCGCCAATACATTGATTGACCCCGTACTTGAGCGGAATGTCGAAATCGTGGCGCACATTGGCCAGCCCGGCTACTTCGATCGTGTTGATCGCATAGTCACAATCGGGCAAGACGCGTGTGCGATCCGTGCTGGCTTCGATGCGCCACGGTTTTTGACTGAGTGCAATCAGCCGCTCGCCCATCTGCTGCGCCAATTCCAATCGCTCGCTGTCAATATCCACCAGGGCGAAGACGCCGTGATGCAGCGCAGGAATTGCCAGGATGTCGGTCATCAGTTGGCGGGCGAAGACGGTGCTGCCGGCGCCGATAATGGCAATCTTCACGGGGCGCTGTGGGCCGGTGGGCGCCATTGCGCTCGCAATCTCGCTTCGCTCCTGGCGCCAGGCCGGCGCCTCACTGACGACAGCCGGCGCCACGGGTGCGCTGGCTGCAGGCCCCGCGGCGTCATCAATCGGAATATCCACACTCCCCACCTCAGCCGTGGTGACGCGTATCTCCAGCCGGTGTTTTTGGCCCACCGCCAGCGGTTTGCCCACGATTCTGACGCGCACCTCGATCCCCTTGCCCAACTGGAGGGGCGCTTGCGCCTGGATGGCGGTTGCCAGCCGTTCGCGGCCATCATGCCCGGCGACGAAAATCGAGCTGGGGCCATAGGCGTCGGCGTCGGCCGTGATCTGGTTGAGGGCAATCACCGTGACTGGCGCAATGTTGTTCTTGACCACGAACTCGAAGCCGTCATTGCGGCTGCGGAGACTGTGGGGGAGGTAGAGCTTGCGTAGGATGAACTTGGGAAAAGCCGACATGATCTTCACCGAAGGTGCTGACTAAGCAAAATCCTCACCGATTGGTGAGGATTTGCCTGCTGCCTGGTACCCCCAAGGGGATTCGAACCCCTGTCTCCACCTTGAAAGGGTGATGTCCTGGGCCTCTAGACGATGGGGGCATCCCATATTCTTTCCAGGACTGGGGCGATTCTACCAGAGATGCGCGCGCCCGTCAAATCTTTGGGCCATTGTGGCGATGCGTCTCACGCCTGGGCAAGCGGCGGCCACGCGGACGGCGCCCGGCCAATGCGCCGTTAGCGCGATTCAACCAGGCAGCGGCCGTTGCGCAGACACACGCCGCACGTTTCGCACAAATCTTCGGCCTGACCAGGCTTCATCAGGCCTTTGTCTTGCCGCCATTGCACCAGTTTTGCCACTTCGTCCGCGGGGAAGGGGCGCTCCTGGCCGACCTGCACCAAGATGCGTGTGATGTTGGCGGCTGCTTCCAGCTTCTCCAGCTTCAGATAGGCTTCGAACGGCGTCCCTGCCACGGTCACAGAACCGTGGCGCTGCAAGATGAGCGCATCGTAACGCTGAATCAGGTCACGAATGACCACTGCGCCTTCGGCGGAGGCCGGCGTCGCGTAATCGGTGGTGGGAATGAGACCCATGCCCATGATGACCTCCGGGAGCAGGCAGCGCGCCAGTGAAATGCCGGCAATGCTGAGCGCGATCGCAATCGGCGGGTGGGCATGGACGACCGCGCCGATGTCCGGACGTTGGCGGTAGGCCTCCAGGTGCAGCAGCATTTCTGAGCTGGGTCGCAAGCCGCGGGCCGCGCCGTGCTGCGAACCAATGACCTCCATCTGGTCGTTGACGATGAGCAGTTGGTCTGGCTCGATGAAGCCTTTGCTGAAGCCGCTCGGCGTGACGAGATAGCGGCCGGCTGCCAACTTTACCGAGACGTTGCCATCGCTGGCAATGGCATAGCCTTTTTCCCACAACAGGCGGCACACAAAAACGACCTCTTTGCGCCAGGCCAGCTCCGTCATCGGCAGTGGGCGGCCCGCATTGGTCATTGGTCGTTCATAGCGCGGCTGGGCCATGTATCC
>JBGAVB010000319.1:0-3578 GCA_044228345.1 Anaerolineae bacterium
AATGCCGCGGCCCAGTGGATATGTTTCCACAACGCCCGCGCGCAGTTCAGGGTCCGTGAAGCACAGACGCGGATTCTGGATGGCTTCATCGTACTCGTTCGGCTGTGGGGCTATGGGTGCGGTGGGCGTGGGCATCGTTTGGTTAAGAAACAGCGCGCAAGATGTCGTTCATGCGTCTTGCGGCCGATCTTGCAGTGTGATGCGCAACAACGTCGTATCGTCGTTGCGGACCTGATGCGCGCTGCGCTGATCTGCCAGCCACGCGGCTGGCGCGCCAGAATCCCGCGCCGCCAGCAACCCCTCAAGCGTGGCGGCCGGGTGGTTGCCGGCCGCATGGTCGGCCAGGAACCAGGCGGCCAGGGCATCGGTCAGCAGAAAGAAGCGGTCGCCAGGCTGCCAGGCGCCGTGCGCCCGCCGTATCGCCCCGACCGCCTCGGCGTGATGCCGCGCCTGGCAGCCGATCAAAAACGGCCGGCTGTTGAAGGCATCCGCGTTGGTCAGCGGGAATGCAGCCAACACCGCATCCTCGCGCACCTGCACCAGGCAGCTGTCGCCCACAGCCCACGCTTGCCAGGTGGCGCCGCGGCGACCTTCGGCCAGCTCCAGCCCCAGGAAGGCGCAGAACGCGCCGGCGCGCAGCTTTTCTTCGGCATACCAGGGCAGCGGTTTGGATGCGACGGCCTGCTGCCAGGTCTGCTGCAACGAGGCAAGCTGCGCCAGCACGCGCTGGCCGCGTACCAGCAGCCGCTTGTGCACAAACGCCTCCACTAGCAGGCGCGCCCATAGCGCGGCGAACGAGCTTTCGGTGGCGCCGTCCGCAATGGCGACACGAAAGCGAGTTACCGGTGTGGTCGGCGCTTCCAATGGAAACGCCGCATCCTCGTAGTCGCTGGCGCTGTTCCCGGCCTTGGGCAGCGCCAGGTAGTTAAGAAGCACCTGCACGGCTATTCACTCCCCGAAAAAGCGCGCGCCCAGGCCTGCACGATGACGAGGCCTGAGCGCACGCGATTGATTCTCTCAGCGCAGATTGCTGGGCCGGGTGCCGATGTCCAGGAAGCGGATCAGCGCGACCATGTCGGCGTTGAAGACAAAGCCGTGCGTGTTCGCAGTCACCGGGTAGCCTTCCTGCTGTGCAATCTCTTGCATGTACGGCGGCAGCTCGGACGACATGGCAAACAGGCTGCGCGCGTAGTCATCAGGCAGGCCGTCGGCGTCGGCCGGGAATTCCAGCGGGTTGGTGCGTTGCGATGAAATATGAATGTTGAAAAGCAGCGTCGGCCCATCGTTGCTGGCCAGGGTTTTCAGCGCGTTCGCTGCGTCGGCGGGGTTGCCGTCGGTTGACTCGCCGTCGGTGATATGGATGACGATGGGGGGGAAGCAGTTGGGGTACTGCGCCAGCCAGCCCTTGATGATGGTCTGCGCCTGGTTCAGTGTCTGCACCATCGGCGTGCCCCCGTGCGCCACCGGGTCGAGCCAGATGGGGAACTTGATCGTCTGCTCCACGATGCCGCCCGCACCGTCGTCCATCTTGCGCACGCGTTCTTCGATGCGCACGGGGTTGTTGGCAATCTCGCTGATCGGAATCATCTCGCGTCCGGCCAGCGCGCCGCCCAGGGCCGGCCCCACCTTTGCACCGTAGCCGATGACGCCGACGTGATAATAATCGCGCACCCCTTC
Organism: Anaerolineae bacterium; assembly: GCA_044228345.1. Taxonomy (GTDB): domain Bacteria; phylum Chloroflexota; class Anaerolineae; order SSC4; family Amarolineaceae; genus Amarolinea. The sequence goes on from JBGAVB010000319.1 coordinate 1,678, forward strand.
GGACTTGGCGCATTTGATGACCAGGTTCTGCAGCAGCCGGTTGACCACATCGGCCACACCGTCGGCCTTGCGTTTGCCGCCAGGACCGCCGAAGGGATCCGACATCGAGCCGGATTGGTCAATCAAGAATAGAAAACAGGATGGATTGCTGCGGCTAATCTCAGCCGTGTATGACATGATGAAATACTCCTTGTCTCGTACTGAGGCATCGTTTGATGCCTCTCAGACCCCTCGCCTATAATACGTGCAGGCGCGGCATTTGTTCCACGGCCTAACGCTATTCAGCGTCGAAGAGCGCGCTCACCTCAACGTCGAGGCCGGCCAGCGTGGCCGAAGTAGCGGTATCTCCGTGGCATCCATCAGGCTGATGGCTCAGCGCCGGGGACTATGCAAGTATAGCACAGCCGGCAGCCCTGTAGTAATCTGTCAGTTCGGTGCTTGAATTGACATAGTTGACACATCGACTGTTCCTGGCTAGAATCCTGCCATGACCGAAGATATTGTAACAACGCTTAGATTTCTTAAGACAGACTTGATCTCTCACTATAAACTGCGTTCGATTGGACTGTTTGGTTCCTTTGCGCGCAACCAACAACAGCCATCGAGTGACGTTGATTTATTGGTTGATTTTCAGGATGGCGCAGATCTGTTCGATTTGATCGGTCTAAGCCAGTTTCTGGAAGAACGACTTCAGCGCCCTGTAGATGTTGTCCCGCGTCGTGCGCTCCGTCAGGAATTACGCGATGCTGTACTCGAAGAGGTAATCATCCTGTGAGAGATCTTCGCCTTTATCTGCGGGACATTCTGCGTGCCATTGACAGCATTGAGTCGTTCGTAGCGGGTATGGATCTGCAAACTTTTGAGGCCGACGACAGGACGTCCAGCGCTGTCGTGCGAAAGTTTGAGATTATTGGCGAAGCCACGAAGCAAATACCTGACTCCCTGCGTCAGCTGCATCCCAACATTCCCTGGCGAGAAATGGCTGGAATGCGCGACCGATTGATTCACTTTTACTTTGGTGTGGACCATGAGTTGGTCTGGGAGACCATCGAGAACCGCCTACCACAAGTTAAGTTGTACATTCAGCAGATTCTGCAGGAACTCGAATCAGGTCGTCACGCAGACCAAGAAGATCCCGGGGACTTCGATTGAGTGTGCTTCATGGGCACTTTCCCTATGTGCGCCCCCTCTGCTGGAAGCTGTCGCGCCAGTAGAGCGCCAGCGCGATCCAAATCAGGCTGAAGCCGATGATGCGACTGGGCGTGAAACTTTCACCGTAGAGCAGCACGCCGATCAGGAACTGCATGGTCGGCGCGATGTATTGCAGGACGCCCAGGCTGGTCAATGGCACCTGGCGCGCGCCATAGGCAAAGAGCAGAAGCGGCACGGCCGTGATGACGCCTGAAAACGCCAGCAAGATCGTGGTGGCGGGCGAGCCGTGCGCAAAGGCGGCTTGCCCGCTGCTTTGTAGGAACAGGGCGTAAGCCAGCGCGGGGAGGCTCAGCACTGCCATCTCAACGGTCAGGCCCGGCAAAGAACCGAGCTGCGCGGTTTTGCGCAGCAGGCCGTAGATGCCGAAGCTGAACGCCAGCGTGAAGGAGATCCAGAGCAGGCCGCCGGCGTTGAGGATCAGATAGAGCACGCCGGCTGCGGCGATGCCGATCGCCAGCCACTGCGCCGGTCGCATGCGTTCGTGCAGGAAGACCAGGCCGAGCACCACATTGACCAGGGGGGTGATGAAATAGCCCAGGCTGGCTTCCACGATGTGCCCGTTGTTGTTGGCCCAGATGTAGACGAGCCAATTGATTGCCAGCAGCACCCCGGTGATGACGAACGAACGCAGGATGGCCGGCCGTTCACGGCTGACGCGCAACCACTGCCACTGCCTTTGTACCGTGAGC
>JBGAVB010000031.1:0-13268 GCA_044228345.1 Anaerolineae bacterium
TGGCGCGCGCGTGCTTGGCCACATTGGTCAGGGCTTCTTGCGTGATGCGAAAGAGCACCGTTTCATACTCGGACGGCAGGCGTTTGACCGCACCCTGCACGTCCAGGAAGGTTCGCACGCTATGGCGCCGTTGAAAATCTTGAATGTACCAGTCCAACGCGGCTTCCAGTCCCATATCGTCTAGCAGCGCCGGCCGCAGGTCGGCGATGATCTGGCGCAGTTCGCCGATGGCATCGGTGCTGAAGTTCTTCAACTCACGCACCTGCGGTAGCAGCGTTGCGGGGATGGCCGTGCCCGTCGCCAGCACCGTTTCCACGCCCCGCAGGCCGAGAGCAATGGCTGTCAGTGATTGCCCGGTCGCGTCGTGCAGTTCACGGGCGACGCGTTGGCGTTCCGATTCCTGGGCATTGACCACCTGGTGTAAGGCCTGCAAGCGGGCCTCGTTGGCTTTGGCCAGGCGCAGACGGCTCTCCAACTTGAAGGCCTCCAGCGTGCGCACCATGAAGAACGCCCACAACGCGGCCATCAGCCCACGGAAGAGCTGCACCGGCATGCCAAACCAGCGTAAAAACAAGGCCGTGTTGAGCACGGTCGAAGGAAAGAGCGCGGTTTGGCGCACGAAAAGTTGACCCAGGACGCCATAGAGCAAGAGGGCCGTGGCGCACCACACCAGGTTGCGACCAAATTGGGGCATGCCGTAGTCGCGGAACTCATGCTGCTGCGACATCATCGCCCACGCGCCAATGACCGCGCCCGGCATCGCCAACACGTAGCGTCCCAACACATCGGCCAGAGCCACGAGCTGCGGCAGGGTCGGTTTGGCAATCAACTGCACCATCAGCACGCTCAGCGCCCACACACCGACGAGTAGGCCCAACGGTTGCGCGACGCGCCGCCAATTAGGCGCCTCGCGCCGCAAGAGCACGATGCCGAAGGCGTCCAGGGCCACAAACGATACGATCAGGAGCAAGAGGCGCGTGATCTCATGGCTGACCGGCGGCCGATAGCCATCCGTCACGGCGGCGATTTGCTGGAACATCTCCACCCATTCGTGCGCGCCGTGCAGCAGGCCAAAAACAGCCAGCGGACCGATGGCGCGCGCAAACTGCAGTTCAGACGTACGCCGGCCCGAGAGCGCCAGCGCCAGCCCCATCGTGAAGAAAGCCAGGCCGTAGAAGAAGTAGACCTCGATGATGTGGTTCACAAAGAACTGCGTGATTGGATTCATGACATCCATTTTAGCAGACGTCGCGGCCAGGCGTAATGCTCTCAATCATGTTTTGCCTATCGCTCTCTTTTCCTCTACAATGGCCGTGCGATGAACCAACCAATCCACCTTGTCAAACCAGAAATCATGAGCCCGGCCGGCTACTGGCCGCAGCTGCAAGCCGCCATCGAAGCCGGCGCGGATGCCGTTTACTTCGGTCTCAAACACTTCACTGCGCGCGCCAAAGTCGGCTTTGCCCTGGCCGAGCTGCCAGAGGTCATGGCGACCTTGCACCGCCGCGCGGTCAAGGGTTATGTCACCTTCAATACGCTGATCTTCGATCACGAGCTGGCCGAGGCTGCGCAAACCCTGACCGGCATCATCGAGGCCGGCGCGGACGCGATCATCGTGCAGGACGTGGGCATGGCCCAACTTGCGCACCAGATGGCGCCCGCGCTAGAGATTCACGGCAGCACGCAGATGAGCATCACGAGCGCGGAAGGGGTGGCGCTGGCGCAGCGCTTCGGGGTGAACCGGGTAGTGCTGGCGCGGGAACTGTCGCTGGACGAGGTGCGCGCGATCCGCGCTCAAACCGACTGCGAATTGGAGATGTTTGTCCACGGCGCGCTGTGCGTCTCGTACTCCGGGCAATGCTTTTCATCCGAAGCCTGGGGCGGCCGCAGCGCCAACCGCGGACAATGCGCGCAAGCCTGCCGTCTGCCCTACGAGCTGCTCGTGGATGACCGCCTGACGCCGCTGGGCGATGCGCGCTATTTGCTCTCGCCGGGCGATCTATACGCCTTGCAGCAGATGCCGGAGATTGTGCAGATCGGCATTGCCGCACTCAAGATCGAAGGGCGTTACAAGGACGCCAACTACGTGGCGCTGACCACGGCGGCGTACCGCAAAGCCGTGGACGAAGCCTGGGCGGGCCTGCCGCTCAGCATCACTCGCCGTGAGGAATTGCAGCTGGAACAGGTCTACTCACGCGGGCTGGGCGCGCATTTCATCACTGGCACCAACCACCAGACCGTGGTCTCTGGCCGTGCGCCGCGCCACCGCGGGGTGTTGATGGGCCGCGTCGCGCGTGTGCTGGCCGATCGCATCCTGCTGACGCCTTCCGCAGACGCGGCCGTGGCGCCGCTGAAGCCTGGCGATGGCGTGGTTTTCGACGCCGCCGACTGGCGCAGTCCCGAGCTCCCCGAAGAGGGCGGCCGCGTCTATCAGGCCACCGCCGCGGGCAACGGTCAACTGGAAGTGCAGTTCGGCAATGGCGCGCTCGATTTTGCCCGCATCCGGCCCGGCGACCTGGTCTGGCGCACGCATGACCCTGACCTGGACAAGGCCGCACGGCCGTTCACCGAGGCAGTTGCGCCGCGCCAAAAGCAGCCGCTGGCCGTTCACGTCACCGCGCACGAAGGCGCGCCGTTGCACATGACCTGGACACTGTTGGCCCGACCCGATATGCCGATCAGCGTGCAGAGCGACGAACCATTGGCCGCGGCGCAGCAGCGGGCGCTGACGGATGATTTCTTGCGCGAGCAATTAGGACGCCTGGGTCAAACGCCTTATTCCCTGGCCGAGCTGCACCTCGATGGACGCGGAAGCCCGTTTGCGCCCAGTTCCTTGCTCAACCAACTGCGCCGGCAGGCTGTGGAGCGGTTGGCCGAACGCCTGGGGCAGCCGCGTGCGCCGGAAATACACGATCCGCAGGCTGTGCTGGCTGAAGCCCTGGCGCAGATCAGCCCGGCGCCCGCGCGCAGCCTGGCGCCGCAGCTGCACCTGCTCGTGCGCACGCCGGAACAGCTCGATGCCGCGCTGGCCCTGACGCCGGCCAGTATCACGCTGGACTATCTCGATCTATACGGTCTGCGGCCGGCCGTGGAACGGGTGCAGGCCGCGGGCATCACCGCACGCGTCGCCAGCCCGCGCGTGCTCAAGCCCAACGAGCAGCGCATCGTCAATTTCCTCCTGCGCCTCGAATGTGACATCCTGGTGCGTTCAACCGGCCTGCTCATGGCCTTGCAGGAGGCCGCGCATCCGCCGCTGATCGGCGACTTCAGCCTGAACGCGGCCAACGTCTTGACCGCCGACGCCTTCCTGCGCCGCGGCCTGCGGCGCATCACGCCCACGCACGATCTCAACGCGGCGCAGGTGGCCGATCTGGCCCGCGGCGTCGGCGCGGACAAGATCGAAGTGGTGGCCTACCACCATCTGCCAGTTTTCCACACCGAGCACTGCGTCTTTTGCCGTTTTCTCTCCAACGGCACGAGTTACAAGGACTGCGGCCACCCGTGCGTAACCCACCGCGTGGCGCTGCGCGATGTGGCCGGCCGCAGCCATGCGGTCATGGCCGATGTTGGCTGCCGCAACACGGTGTTCGGCGCGGAGGCGCAGGAAGCCAGCCAGCACCTGGAAAGCTGGCGTCAGGCCGGCATCCAGCACTGGCGCCTGGAGTTCGTGCACGAAACGGCCGCGCAGGTGACGCGCATCGCCGCCGCGTTCAGCGACACCCTGGCTGGCGCGCGCTCAGCCTTTGAGTTGAACAGGCAGCTGGCGCAGTTAGCCCCGCAAGGCACTACCCAGGGCAGCCTCTTCATCCCGGATGGCTATCTGAACCTGCCGCTGATGTGAGGGTTGGATAGCAAATGGCAGATTCAAGATTGAAGACTAAAGATTGCGGGAGTACGCGAGAAGTCGCCGTACATGGCCTGGCTTGAGCATGCTTCTCGCTTTTCCAGCCGCCGACCGCCACTTGAAGCGGCGCTCGATTTTTGGCAACGTCGCGTCCGCCGTCCCGTAGGGACGCCTTGCCCTGAGATCGGTGACGGCCCCGCGGCCGTCGTCCCATAGGGACGATTGAATGAGGGCGTCCCCCGGCGTATCCCCTGCCGATACCGCAACCGTGGGGGATGAATTCAACCGTCCCCACGGGACGGACACAGATGGCGCGATCTTGGATAACAGGCTAAGGTCAGCTGCCCCTACGGGACACGGTGCGTAATTTCACGGCTTGACGAGCCGGAAGATCGTCCCCTTGCCGAGGTCGGCCACGTACAACTCGCCGGCCTCATCTTCGCCAAACGAGCTGATGCTGAGATCGCTGGCGAACACGCGCACGGGAACCTGCCCGCCGCTGCTGTTGGCGCGCAGCGCCCAGATGTAACCGCTGCAATAGTCGCCGTAGAAGTAAACGCCTTCCAGCTCAGGCATGGCCGCGCCGCGGTAAACATAGCCGCCGGTCACGGCGCAGCCGCCGGTATCATGATCATACTCGGCCGCCGGCAGCGTCAGGCCCTGGCGGTTGCATCCCGCGCTGGCACCGTAGCAATGCGTGCCTTCCATGATGGGCCAGCCAAAATTAAGCCCGCCGTTGGGATAGCCCTTCTGCTCGGCCGCGACCCAATCTACTTCTTCGTAGGCGTTCTGCCCCACGTCGCCGATCCACAGATCGCCGGTTACGCGATCAAAGCTGAAACGCCAGGGGTTGCGCAGGCCCAGCGCCCAGATTTCGGGCGCAACGGTCTGCCCGTTCCAGGTCTGGGTGACCCACGGATTGTCGGCCGGCACCTGGTAGGGCTGGCTCAGATCGCTGCTCACGTCCAGGCGCAGCATCTTGCCCAGCAGGGAGGCCGGATTTTGCCCGTTTTTGTACACGTCGCCAGCCCCGCCGCCGTCGCCGGTGCCGATCCAAAGATGGCCATCAGGCCCAAAGGCGATCATGCCCCCGTTGTGATTGGGTGCGGGCTGGTCAATGCGCAGGATGCGGAAGGCGCTGGTTGGGTCGGCGCGATTGGGATCATCGGTCACGCCATAGCGCTCCACGATGGTGTCGCCCTGGAGGTTGGTGTAGTTGACGAAAAAGAGACGGCTACTGGCAAAATTGGGTGCAAAGGCCAGGCCCAGCAACCCCTGTTCGCTGCTGCTGCTGCGCACCCGCTCGGAAATATCGAGGAAGGGCGTCGTCAGCAATTGCCCGGCCTGCCAGATGCGAATCGTGCCCCGCTTCTCCACGATGAACAAGCGGTTGCTGCCATCGCCCGCATGGGTGACGAAGACCGGCTTCTCCAGTCCCGTAGCCAGGACGGCCAGGCCGAGGGTCAGGCCGTCAAACTGACCAGAAATGATCGGTGGTGGCGTGCTGGTTGGAGCGACCGTCACCACGGAGATAGGGGTCGCGGTCGCGGTAGGCGCCTCCGTCGGTGTCGGTGGGGCCGTCGGCGTGACGGTCGGCGTCGGCACCTGCGTGGGTGTGCGTGTGGCCGTCGGCACAGTCGTCGGCGTCAGTGTGGGCGCCTGCGTCGCTGTCGGCGCCGCCGTGGGCGTCGCGCCGCAGGCGGCCAACATCACGCTCACGACGAACGAGCTGAGGGACAGGCGGCGCAGCGCCCGCTGCGACCTGAGTCGGGCCATCAAGGGGGTTTCAGTCCAAGCGATGAAAAACATGATCATCTCCAAATCAAGCAGTGGTCTATGCGCTGGGCGCACAACCGTGGATGAAAACAGGCAATCCGCGGCCTATTTCAAGGCCAGGCGCAGCAGGCGCCGTTTGGCGTCACTCCATGAGACGGCTAATCGGCGCCGCCGGTAACATCTCCAAAACCGACGCAAAAATGATCCCGCGCCCCCATTGTCACCTTCCGCGGCCACCTGCATCTAATCCAGCGAAGACAACGAAAACCGGAACGGGACTTCGGAAATCACGCAATACAGGCTAATCATGAAGGAGCCGTCTATGGCGTTTCTCAACGCAGATATGCAGAAACAAGTGCGCGCCGCGTTTGAAGCGTTGGCTGCGCCGGTCAGATTGGTGGTTTTCACGCAGGGCGAAGGCGGCGCGTTGGAGTGCCACTTTTGCTCTGAAACGCGGGAGCTGATTGAAGAAGTGGCCGCGCTTTCTGACAAAATCACCGTGGAGGTGCGCGACTTCGTGGGCGATGCTCACATCGCCGAGCAGTATCAGGTGGACAAGATTCCAGCCTTGGCCGTGCTGCAAGACGGCCGGGCGCCCACCGATTTCGGCATTCGCTTCTATGGCATCCCATCGGGCTACGAATTTGGTACCCTGATCGAAACGATCATCCTCGTCAGTCATGGCAAGACCGAATTGAAGCCGAAGACCCTGGCCGAACTGCAGCGCCTGACCAAACCGGTGCATATCCAGGTGTACGTCACCCCCACCTGACCATACTGTCCGCGAGCCGTGATGCTCGCCTACGAGTTGGCCGTGGCCAGCGATTTGATTACTGCCTCGATGGTGGAAGCATCGGAGTTTCCGCATCTGTCGGCCAAGTACCAGGTGTACGGCGTGCCGCGCACGGTCATCAATGAGGTGGTGCACATCGAAGGCGCGCTTCCCGAAGTGCAGATGATCACCAAACTCATGACCGTAATGGATGCGCGCGCCATGCAAGAACTGACCGAGCGGTGGCGTCGCGAGTGGGAGTAACGCCGGGCCGCCGGCTGTTGCGGCCTCGAATTCAACAACCTTCCTGAACTGGGCTTCGCCCTTTCCAACAGAGCAGGCGAGCGGTGCACAACGAGGTGCACCGCTCGTGTGCTTTGTATTCAGGGACGATTTTGCGCTATGGCGACGATCAGCGCCTGCGCCGGGCCGTAAGTGAGCCAGATCACGCTGCCAATCAAGGCGAAGGACAATCCGTTGAAAAGCTGCGCGGCCAGGATGAGGTCGCTGGTCAAGAAAAGCGCGCCGCCTAGGGCCAGCGGTATGAAGGTGCGCGCTTGCAGCGCCAAGCCGGTGGCCAGACCGGCTGTGCTCGCCAGCAGCAGCGCGTAAGGCAGCGCGGCCCAGTGCAGCGCCGTGGCCTGCTGACCCCGAAAAACCACGAAATACCAGCCGACGGCGCCGATCAGCAGCCAGGCCAACCAGGCGGCCAGGCGTGGCCCGTTGGCCGTCAAGCCAAGAACGTTGGCGAGGCGCAAAAAAGCGGCGATGTAGGCCACGTGCCCCAGGCCGAAGGCGCCGATGCCCCACAGCACGCGCGGCGACGCCGGCAGCAGTCCAGCCATGAACAGATCGCCCAAGAAGCCCAGGCTCATGCCGACGGCAATCAGCAGAGCCACCCCTTTGTCTTGGACGCCTGCCAGCCACCAACTCCAAGCCGCCACCACCAGCACGGCCGATGACGCGATGCGCATCCAGGTCGGGATGCGCTGCGATTGGGCGGCGTCGGGTTGACCAAAGATGAAACCACCAAAGAGCAGAAGCGCCCACAGCGCCAGCAGGGCCAGCAGCCAGGTGCGCAGCGGGCCGGCCACGGGAAAGGCCATCGGTGTTATCCTTCCTCAACCATCATACCGGATGTGACACTCACTCAACCGCCAGACGATAGCCGCGGTTGGGCAACGCCAAGCGACACTACACTTCTTCCCACACCAGCCGCTCGAACCCCAACGCGACCACCGCATAGGTGCGCAGATGCAGCCGGTCTTGGTGCTTGCTTTGCAAGGCCGGGCGATAGCTCTCCAGCCTTGCCCGCGCCTCGATTATTTGGCTTTGCACGGCGGGCAACGTTGCCACGTCAGCCTGACGCAATCCCCGCGCCGTTTCGCCAGACAGCTTGGCCTCGGCCAGCGCAACGAACTTGAACTCGAACAAGAAGTCGTAAATCGGCAAATGCCGGCGCTCCGGTCGCACGATCATGGTGAGGTCGGCATAACTCCGTTCTACGGTTGTCTCCGAATCCATAATGTACAGCCGATCGTTGAACAACAGCGTCAGAAACGCGACCTTCACAATCAATTCATCGGCGCGACGGTAGTCGCGATTGTCCAGCGCCTTGAAATAGCGGCCTTCGATGAAGTCGCACAACGGTTGCAAGTCGCCGGTTTGATAGAATGTTTCGGCCGCCTGGGTGGGTGCGGCGTGATCGCGGCGGTCCGGCAAGATCAACTCCAGCAGGCGCTCAACATACAATTTGCGTACCACCAGGTTGGGGATGACCAACCGCAGACGGTCTAACTCCGATCGGCCGGCGAGGGTGAGCACACCGAGGTAATAGAGCAGCGAGGCATTGAAGCCCGCCTCCTTGTCCTCACGCACCATATCTTCGACGCCGAAACGGTCGGCCAGGCGGTCAACGCTGACCGGGGGATCGCCGGCCACGGCATCGAGAATCAGTTGGCTGCCACCAGGCAATTGCGACACGTAGGTTAGTCGGTTGCGATCCATCGCCAGGTTGCTGTCAAGCATCTCTTCGGGGTAGGCGCAATGCTCCTGGAATTCTCGTAGGAAATAGAGCGCCAGGGTCGGGTTATATACAGGTTGCTCGGCGTCGTAGCCGAAGCGATAACCATTGTAAAAAGCACGCGTCATGGCTAAAGCCTCGGCCACGCGGTCGGGTGCGAAGTGGCAGTCGGCGGCAACTTGCTGCAGAGTCATCGCCACTTCCGCTTCAATGAAACCGCACAAATCGAGCAAAGCGGGATGCAAAGAAACGCTCCGCGCCACATTGTAGCCGCTTGTCATGTCAGCTAAAACCACGGGCGAAACGCCCGTTATGAAGACGCGATCCACCCCGCGACCGGTTGCCCCGCCTTTGATCGCTTTGAAAAGCGTCTTCAGCGCACCCTCGCCGTGCAGCAGCGCCTCGTAACGTTGGCGGCTGCCAGACTGAGCGCTCATCATCACTTCATTGGCGAAATTGTCGTACTCATCAATCAAGAGATAGAGATGATATGGCGATTGTTGGACGGCCATCTGTAAGGATTCAAAAGACGCGATCGCATCATTCTCTCTGATATGGACATGCGTCGGTAGAATTTCGCGGTAACGGTAGGCAAAGCCCGTAATCTGGACGTTGACGTGGTTGTGCAAAGCCTGGGTGATCTCGGCTGACGCGCCATAGGCGCGTACAAAAGAAAAATCCCAGCGCATCACCAGGTATTGGTTGTGCAGCGGCGTGGGTGCGCGACCAATCGCCAGGTGACCGAACAGTCGCGCAAAGCGATCGGCCTTGGCTACGTCGTAGTAGTTCTCCAGCATCGTGAGCAGCAGCGATTTGCCGAAGCGTCGCGGGCGGAGAAAGATCAATTGATCGCCCAGGCTTTCCAGCAGGGGGATGCGATCAGTACGATCCACGTAGAAATAGCCTTCGCTTATGAGCTTCTCGAAATCGCTGACGCCGTACGGAAATTTCATAGTCAGAAACCCACCCTACCTTGCTTCATCGCCTGAATTGTACCCCGGCGGTAAACTCAGGTCAAACAAGGTTGTTTCATGCTGCCCTTAACTCAGACGGCGCATAGAACCTGTACACCCATCTACGACACAACCAAGTTAGCTACCATGAACTACGCCAGGCTCAGGCTGGCGCCGTCCAGGGCCAGGATGGCCTCGCGGACAGCCGCGGGCAGCGGCGCTTTCTGGCCGCGGCGGTAGTCGTAGCTGACGATGACGCCCTCGCCTTCGGCGGCGATCACGTGAACCTGCCGGCTGACCACCCGATGCTGCACGGTGAAACGGTCAGCGCCCAGCGTCGTCACGCGCACGCCAACCGTCACCTCGTCCGGATAGGTGAGCGGGTAGCGAAAGCGGCAGTTGATCGAAGCCAGGATGGGGCCGATGGTCGGCCGATCGGCGCGCACGTCAAAGAAACCGATCTGCGTCATGTACTGAGCGCGCCCATTCTCGAAATAGCGGAAATAGACGATGTTGTTGACATGGCCCAGGGCGTCCATTTCACCCCAGGCCACGGGAAACGTCACCGTCACGGCAAATCCTGCCAGCCAATCAGGCGGCATCAGCGGAGGCGACCGCGGGTGCCCAAGTTCACCAGAGCCAACAAGACCACGGCGCCCACCAGCGCGGTGATGATGCTGGGCAGGCTGAAGAGGTTGTTCGATATGTCACGGCCGAGCAGCCAGCCGCCAATGAACGCGCCGGCTATGCCAATGACAATATCACGCAGCATGCCCTGGCCCCGATTGCTGCCCATCACCAGGCTTGCCAGCCAGCCAACGATCGCACCAAAAACAATCCACAAGACAAGGTTGATCATGATTTTCTCTCCTGATTAAGTATCTATGCCTCAAAACAGACGAGGGGAATGGCTACAGGACATCATCCTGCGGGCCGTCCAACTCTTCAAGCAGCGTCATGAGGATGCGGCGGGCGCTGCGCGCGGCTTTGGCCCGATGGCTGATGGAGTTCTTCAGCTCCGGCGACAGTTCAGCCATCGTCAGGTCGCTCCATTCGATCTGAAAAATCGGGTCGTAGCCAAAGCCGTTGCCGCCGCGCGGGACCGTCACAATCGCGCCTTCGATGGCGCCCGACGCGGTGAAGGCATCGCCATCGGGCAGGGCCAGGGCCACCACGCAGCGAAAACGAGCCGCGCGTTGGCCGGCCGGCACATCAGCCAGGCGCTCCAGCAGGTAGGTGTAGCGCGCCTGGTCGTCCGGCAGGCCGCCGTAGCGCGCCGAGAAGATGCCAGGCTCGCCGTTGAGCGCATCAACCTCCAGCCCAGAATCATCCGCCCAGGTCCAAAGGCCGGTCATCTCGGCATAGCCCAGCGCCTTGAGCACCGCATTTTCAGCGAAACTCTCGCCGGTCTCGTCAATCTCCGTGGTGATTCCAAGCTCGTCCAGGAAAGTGACCTCAACCGGCAAATCGGCCAGCAGCTCTCGATACTCACGCACCTTGCCCTGGTTGTGCGTCGCAATCAGTAACTTACGCATGTCATTCCACCTCTGACTTCGGACTTCTGGCCGGCTTTGACCAGAAACCTATCCTATCATATAATCGCACTGGCAGCAAGCTGTGCATCGTGTTCGCAAAAGAGGAAGAAGACCGTATGACGCACTATCCGTTGCATCTCTTCTCTGGCACCGCCAACCGCCCATTGGCCGAACGGATTGCAGACTGTCTCAATCTACAGCTCGGCCTCTGTGAGACTAAGCACCTGGCGGATACAGAAGTATACGTTGAAATTCATGAAGCGATTCGTGGACAGGATATCTTTTTCATTCAGCCGTGTGGCCCGCCGGTCAACGACAACCTGATGGAACTGTTGTTGTATGTGGATGCCTTCCGCCGCGCGTCGGCCCATTCGCTCACGGTGGTCATTCCCTACTTTCCTTACAGCCGGCAAGAACGCATGGCCCACGGTCGCGAGGCCATTAGCGCGCGCGTGGTGGCTCGCATGCTGCAGACGCTCGGCGTAACCCGCGTGGTGTATGTGGATATTCATGCCGAAGCGACCCAGGGATTTTTCGATATTCCCGTGGATCCGTTGTCCGCGCGCAAGGTGTTCATCGAATACTTCCAAGATAAGGAAATGGAGAATCCCATCATTGTGGCGCCTGACGTAGGCCGTGCGAAGCTGGCTGGCCGTTATGCGGAAGCGATGGGATTGCCCCTGGCCCTGATGCACAAACGACGCCTTTCGCACAGCGCGGTCGAAACGTCGCACGTGGTGGGAGACCTGCGCGATCGAACGCCGATTGTGATTGATGACATGATCGCCGGCGGCAGCATCCTCACCCAACTCAGCGCGCTAGTAGACGCCGGCGCGCGGCCAGAGATTTACCTGGCGATTACCCACCCGCTGCTGCTGCCGACGGCGTTGGAACGTCTCGACAACCCGATCATCAAGGAGTTGGTAGTCACCGACACTATCTTCATCCCGCCCAACAAACAACATTCCAAGCTGGTTGTGCTTTCGCTGGCTCCCCTCCTGGCGGATGCCATCGAGCGCATTCACGCGGCGCGCACAATCAGCCCTCTACTGAAACTGACGCCACAAGAATGGGGAGATCCCCTTCCCAAGTAAGTGCACTGCTTAGGCGTCTTTGTATCTTGCGCATGAAAGGAACTAACCTGGTGTTTGGAAAAGAGAAGCGACCGGAACCTGATGCCATCGAGGCCATGATTGGGGCGCGGGCCACGTTCAGCGGCAACCTGCGCTGTGATGGCAGCATCCGGATTGACGGCGTGGTTGAAAGCGGCGCGATTACCACGCCCACGAATATCATTATCACCGCCAGCGCGCGGGTCATGGCCGATATTCAGGCCAAGGTCGTATCGGTGTCGGGAGCCTTCAAAGGCACGATCACGGCCGAGCGCGTCGAGCTGCTGGAGGGAGGACGCATCTGGGGCACCGTCAAGGTGGCCTCGTTCCTGTTGGACGAGGGAGGTTACCTGCGCGGCGAGCTGATCATGCAAGGCGAAGAACCACAGCAGCCTTTCTTGATTCCACCGCCCGCTGGCCCGAAGGCGCAAATTCCGATCAGCGAAGGCAACGGCAGCGCCAGAGCCGTAGATCGGGCATGATCGCCATTGAGCAGGTGGCGCTGCACCTCATCGCCATGCCGCTAGTAACGCCGTTTGAGACCAGTTTTGGCCGCCAGACGGTGCGCCAGGCGATCATTGTCGAGCTGCGCAGCGCAGCTGGCAGCGGATGGGGTGAGTGTGTCGCGGGCGATTCTCCGAGCTATTCCTATGAGACGACCGACAGCGCCTGGTCTGTCCTCAGCCGGTGGTTGGCGCCGGCCGTTTTGGCGCGGCCCGCGGCTGATTTGGCAGACTTGCATGGCCGCTGGGCCTGGATGCGCGGGCACCACATGGCGCGCGCGGCCATCGAGCAAGCGGCCGCCAGCCTATTGGCCGCGGCGCAAGGGCAATCGCTGGCCGGCTTCCTGGGGGGCACGCGCGCCGCCGCGCCGGTCGGCGTGAGCGTCGGCATCCAGGCTTCGCCGCAGGCGCTGGTAGACACGGTGGCAGGCTACCTGACGCAGGGATACGGCCGCCTCAAGCTCAAGATTAAGCCGGGCAAAGACATCGCTTTTGTCAAGGCTGTGCGCGCCGCGTTTCCTGATGTACCCTTGCAGATAGACGCCAATTCGGCCTACACCCTGGCTGACGCCGATCTGCTGCGGCAGTTGGACGATTTCAACCTGCTGCTGATCGAGCAGCCGCTCGATCATGACGACATCTATGAGCACAGCTTGCTTCAGCGCCAGCTGCAAACGCCGATCTGCCTGGACGAAAGTATTATTACGGTGCTCGATGCACGCGCCGCTCTGGAAATGGCAAGCTGCCGCA
>JBGAVB010000320.1:0-3552 GCA_044228345.1 Anaerolineae bacterium
GCGCGCGCCCAGGTACATGAGCACAGCCACGCCCAGGAGCACCAGCACATCGGCGCCCGTGAACCGGCGCTGCGTGAACTGCTCGCTGTGGAAGAGATGATCTGAACGCGCCATGGGTTTCCGTTCTCGGTTGAAAATTACGCGCGCGGCCGCGCAAGAGGGTCAGACACAACGCAGTGTACAACTCGCTACTGATTTGCTCCGATTATCGCGGCCCACGGTATGTTATGCACATATCAGGAATTGTCAAGACCGGCGGGCGCTCAAACCAGGAGGGAAGACTCTGCGTGACCGTCCTGTGGGTTATTGACCACAGAAATCACATAGAACGCAGAGGGGCTGTTGCTCTCCGTCCGACCCGCCGCTTTGGCGTCATAAGGAGATGACCTTTTCCGCCATGCGCATGGCTTCGATGATGTCAGGCATTCCGCCGACGATGCCGACGGCCACCTGTTCCTGCAAGCCATAGGTCTCCAGGCAGGTCTGGCACAGAATCAGCTCGACGCCCTGCGCCGCCAGGGTGCGCAGCAGTTCGAGTACAGGCGATCCGCTGCAGGCCAGCTTGACGCCCTCGGTATAGAACAGGATCTTGGCTGGCAGCGCGCCCGCAGCGGCCAGCAGGCCCAGGAACTTGACCGCCAGGCGCTGCTGCAGCTCGGCCGGCGCATCGCCCATGCCGTTGCGCGTGAACAGCAGGATGGTGTTAAGCATGACTCATCTCCTTGTGATCGTGGATCGGTACTGGTGTGGCTGCAGCGCATCTGATGGCGTCGCGCCCGTACGGCCATGATGCTGCCTGGCTCGCCGCCGTGATCGAAGAGTGGCGTGCGCATTCCCGCGGCCAGCCGCTAACCGATCCGGGAGTCCGGTTTCTTGCCGAAACCCGACTCCCGTTTAGTTAGCCATCGCTGCTGTGGCGAGCCAGGTTTCCACCTCGGCCACGGTGGGGATGCGTCCGCCGCTGACCAGCTTGCCGTTAATGACGAGACCCGGGGTATACAGCAGGCCGTAGGTGGGATACGCGGCGCGATCGGTCACATGTTCGATTTCGGCCTCGACCCCGAGCTGCGTCACGGCGGTCCTGGCGTTCTCCTCGACCAGGTGACAGTTGTTGCAGCCCGGGCCGAGCACTTTGATGTGGATGGTCATGAGATCGTTTCTCCTTGTTCTTTGACAGTAATTGCTGGTTCGATGATGATTTCGCTCTTCACTGAGTTCGCCACCAGGCTGTACTTCTGCGCGGATTCCAGCGCGCGCCGCACGCGTTTCTCGTCGGCCTGGCGCACCACAATCTGTGGATAGAACCGCAGGTGGGTGAAGGTCTCCGTTTGATCCAGCTCGATGCGCTTTGTGCCCTCCGCGTGGCAGGTGTAGCTGACCAGGTCAATCTTGAAGCGTTCACAGGCCCACAGGAACATCATCATGATGCAGGTGTTGGCCGCAGCCACAAAGGCATCTTCCGGGGTCAACACCCCTTCATGGCCGTACGCGTCGGGCGGCGCGGAAAAGGGCATCTGCGGGCCATTGCCCAGCGTCACGTGCCCCCAGTGTTCGCCGTCCCAACGCACGTCGGTCCAATAAGTCGCTGTCTTCGCCATCAGGATCGGCTCGCTTTCTGGGTCTTGTAGTCGCTCCAGGCTAGACCCACGGCCTCAGCGTACAGGCTTTCCTGCCCCGCCGGCACCGGGTTGTAGAGACGGACCGCGGCCAGCAGGCTGTCCGGCGCGGCCTCGCCGTTGGGTTGACCCTGGGCATCGGCCATGTCGAAAATCGCCGTCAGCGCCAGGAATTCCAGCGTCTGACCGTGGATCTCAACCCGTGTGATGGGAATGCCCGCCGCGCACGCGCAGGCGGCGCCCTCTGTCATGCTTGCGGCCGGGGTCGGAGACGCATCCAGGGCTGCGCCTTTGGTTCGGCTCCAGCGCACGGCCATCAGCTCATCCACCTTCGCGGCCAGCGCGTCGGCCAGGCGCTCCACCACGAGCTGCCCGCCGGCGTCCAGCCTGCGCAGGCCGGTGGGGGTGGGCAGGCCGTGCTCCTCGATGAAGTCGGTGACGACAAAGCTGGCGGCCGGCTTGTTGCTGTACATCTCCGTGGCGCGTGCGGCGCAGCGCTTGTCGCAGCCGTCAACGGCAATCGTCGGGTAGAACCTGGCAAAGGCGCGATCGCCTTCGCCGCCGGCCAAAAACAGCGGCAGGCAAATCGTCACCGTCTGCCCGCGGCGGCGTTCCTCCAGGGTTTTCAGCGCGGCCAGGCGCGTCACCAGCCCCGCGGCCATCTCCTCGCCTGAGCAGGCGACGATGCCCACTTTCTTCTCCAGCAGATCAGGCATGATCTACCTCCTGCACGCGGTCAACGGCCGCGGCCGCCGCGTCCGCCATGATACGCGCCAGGGCCAGTCCGCCTTCGTTCAGCTCGGCGATGCCCTGCGGCTTGAGCTGACGGTGCTGCCGGTACGCTTCGAGGACGCGAAAATTTTCTACGACCACGGCGCCTGCCTCGCTGAGGTTTTTGCGCGCGCACTCCAGGTTGCAGCCGTCAATCGTAATGGCCGCCCGGCCCTGGATGCTCTGCTTGAGGGCTTCGTCGCCGAGGACCACCAGCGACAGCGGGAGCAGCTCCACCTGGTCTGGCCGCAATTCCTCGGCCAGGATATACGCCGCTTCGCGCGTCACCGTCCCATACGACTTGCCGATGCCTGAGCACGGCACCACCAGAACTCGTTCTGGTCGGGGCGTTGCATTGTTGTCCATGAATGATCGTATACCTTTCCTACGCCGCGGCGGCTTCCGCCTGGGCTTTCATGACCGCAAAATAGGCGTCAGCATCTAGCAGGTGCGCGCGATCGGCCTGCCAACGCTCCAGCCTGATGGCAGCCAACCAACCGGCGCCGTACGGATCCTGATTGATACATTCGGGCGCGTCTTCCAACGCGGGGTTGACTTCCTCAATGACACCCGTCACCGGCGATACAACGCCCACATCCACCTTGACCGTCTCCAGGCTCGCCATTTCTTCGCCCTGCGCCACGTGGATGCCCGCCGGGAAGACCTCGGCAAAGGCGATGTCGCCGCTGCTTTGCTGGCGAAAATCGCTCAGCCCCACGCGGGCCAGGCCCGCGCGGGCGTCAACCTCCGCCCAGGCGCCGGTTTCGGTGTACCAGAGACCGCGGCGCACACGAAAGGTGAATTTGTCAATCTTCAATTCCAGGATTTCAGCTTGCATACAGACTCCCTCTGGTTGGTTTTGGTGCCATGTTCAAGCGGCCGGGGTCATTTGCATGGTCAAAGTGATCGGCGCCATGGCGCTGCAC
This sequence comes from Anaerolineae bacterium, assembly GCA_044228345.1. Taxonomy (GTDB): domain Bacteria; phylum Chloroflexota; class Anaerolineae; order SSC4; family Amarolineaceae; genus Amarolinea. Next base: position 3,314 of record JBGAVB010000320.1, read on the forward strand.
TGCGGGCAGGGACAGCCCGGCAGGGGGCGGGTGAAAGGGCTGGCGTTCCTGACCGGGCCAAGCACGGCGGTTAGCAAGGCAGCCACGGCGGGATCGCTCACCCGGTAATAGACATTTTGCCCTTCCTTGCGATCCGTGACCAGGCCTTCGCTGCGCAGTACAGCCAACTGCTGTGAGATGTAGGGCTGCGGCCGCCGCAAGGCCGTCTCCAGGTGACACACGCACGCGACGTCGCTGCG
>JBGAVB010000321.1:0-3546 GCA_044228345.1 Anaerolineae bacterium
CGTGCCACGCCAGCCCTGGCAGACCCAGGCCGAGCTGGCCGCCCGCCTGGGCACAGTCCCCGAGGTGCTCAGTCGCGTCCTGCGCAGCCTGGCCGACGCCCAACGCGCCATTTTGAACGGCCAGCAGGCCAACCGCGACCTGATCGGCGTGGTGGTTCAGGATAACTTCAATCTGAAGTCGGAAAACCAGCGCCTGCGCGACCGTATGTTGTCGCTTGAACGTGACTTGACAGAACTACGGCGTCGTGATGAAGCGCGACGCGAGGGCGCGGAGGCGCGTCTGCAAGCGGCCGAAGCCGCGGTCAATACGCTGCTAGAGCAGGTGCAGCGTTTGCAGGCGCAGATGCGCGCGTTGACCGCCGCGCGGGCTGCGCCGGTTGAACGATCCAAGGGATTATGGGCGAGGCTGCTGGGCGACTAAGCGGCTTCCGCCTTAACTGAGCGCCAGCTCACTGACCGCCTCGCCGACCAGATCGTACTCCAGCGCGCTGTGGATACGCGCGGGCAGCATGGCGCCCACCCGGTGCGCGCCCGGTACGAGCACCAGCCCATCCACTTCGGGCGCGTCGCGATAGCTGCGACCTACGCTGTAGCCGTTGTCGAACCCTTCGATCAGCACGTCCAAGACACGTCCCACCTGCGCCTGGTTGCGCGCCAACGAGATTGGTTGTTGGGTTTCCAGCAGGCGCTGCCGCCGCTCCTCTTTGACTTCCGCCGGCACCTGGTTTGGCATGGCAAAGGCCGGCGTGCCTGGCTCCGGGCTAAAAGTGAAAGCGCCAAGCTTGTCGAACTGCACCTCACGCACAAAGTCCAGCAAACCCTGAAATTCGGCTTCCGTTTCGCCGGGGAAGCCGACGATGAAGGTAGACCGCAGGGCCAGATCGGGTAGGACGCTGCGCAGCTTGCCTACCGTCTTCGTTACCCAGGTCGTGCTGCTGGGCCGCCGCATCCGGCTGAGGGTGTCAGGATGGCCGTGCTGTAATGGCATATCCAGGTAGGGCACAATCCGGCGTTGGGTTGCCATCACCTCGATCAGCTCATCGCTGACGTGCCCTGGGTAGGCGTACATCAAGCGCAGCCAACGCAGGCCAGGCGCGCGCTCGCAGATGGCGCTCATCAGCGCAGGCAGGCGATTGGTTTCGCCGCGGTCGCGGCCGTAATCGGTGGAATCCTGGGCAATGATGATCAGTTCTTGGGCGCCGCTGGCCGCCAGTGACTGCGCTTCGTTGACGATGCCTTCGAAGGGACGGCTGCGCAGCTTACCCTTGAAGGTGGGAATGGAACAGAAGGCGCACGGGGCATTGCAGCCGTCGGATATCTTGAGATAGGCGCTGCCGGCCACGACCCCGGGCCGAGGTGTGGCGTCGGGCTGCGGGACTTCAGCATCACCAATCAACTCATAGCGCCCCTGGCTGCGGCGCGCGCGACCGCCGCGCAGCGTTTCCACCATCTGCACGATTTCCATCCAACGCCGCGTACCGAGAAGCCCGTCCACGCGCGGAACTCGACGTACGATCTCCTCGCCGTTGCGCTGCGCCAGGCAGCCCGCCGCGATCAACACCTGGTCATGACGCTTATGTTTGCCCAGGTGCCGCAAGGTGGCGATAGATTCCTCTTTGGCTGCTTCCAGAAAGCCGCAGGTGTTGACAATCAACACATCGGCCTCGTCTGGCTCAGCGGTTGAGCCGTAGCCGCGTTGCAGCATCAACATCGCCATGCCTTCGCTGTCTACCTGGTTCTTGGGGCAGCCGAGTGTCAGCAAATAATAAGTCAGCCCGCGTGACGCGGGCTGCGGTCGGTGCGATCGAGACAAGGTTTTTGCCCTCAAAATTTTGATCAGAAATCACTGCCCGTAGCTGTCGGGGTCGGGCCAGGGCTTGGGGTGTTCGTGGGAGCAGGGGGCGTCGTGGTCAGCGACGCTGCGGTTGGCGGGAGCACGGTCGGGGTTCCCGTATTGTTCTTGTCGCTGCCGCAGGCCCGTGTCACCAGGCCATTGGACAATGTCCAGCTGCATTCTTCGATGACGCCGAGAGCGCCCAGCGTCCCCTGCGCTTCACCGTTGACGGTGACTTCAATCCCGCCCGCGTTGCCCGTGCGCAAAGTCAGTGAGTTTTGCGCGGTCCACTGCTCCTCGCTGCCGATCTCCAGCACTTTTTCCAGGACAACCTGCCCATCGCTTGTCACGCGCACCCAGGCGCGCTGCACCGCACGCGCGACCACGGCCACCTCAGAGGTGAGCGGCGTGGGCGTTGCGCTGGGCGCTTCCGTAGACGGCGGCAGCGGGGTAGGCGTAGGTGTAGGCAGCAAGAAAATACTTTGCGTGGGCGTGGCCGTGATGCGAAAAACGCCTGGCGTCGGCGTGGCAGAAACCTTGTTCGCCGTAGACGCGGCTGTGGCGGTGCTGGTGGGCGTTGCCGTGGCTGGTGGGGCGAAGAGGCCAGCAATCAACTGCGGGTTGCTGCGCCACAGCCAGGCGCCCAGCGTCACTGCCACCAGCGCGATGCCGATCACCAAACCGATGCTCAGCCAGCGTATACTCAGCGGCGACTGGTTATGCAGGTCGAACTCGATGGGGCGATAGTCCACTGCGCGCGGCCCCATCATTTGCTCAGCGGCCTTTGCAATCTGGGTCGCCTGGCTTTCCGGTTGGCCGAGGCGTCGAATGGCGTCTTCGGCATTCAGCCCCAGGTAGACAGCATAGTTGCGGAGGAAACCGCGCGTGGCCACATCGCCGGGCAAATCCTCTTGCAAGCCAGATTCCAGGGCTGCAATGTATTTTTGCCGAATGCGTGTGGCCTCTTCGACTTGGGATAGACTCAATCCCTTGGCTTCACGGGCTTCGCGGAGCCATTGGCCCAGTTCGATCATCCCAGTGTCTTCCTTCGTCCTTGTTCTTCTGCGCGCATAACCTCACATGTCCTGGCGTCTTGACGCAACGTGCGACCGTACCGTGACTATACCCGGCCCCCATAGGTTTGTCAAATGCCCCGCGGCCCGGGTTTCCCCAGAATACCGCGCCAGGCCGTGATGACGCGCTTGCCGAAATGAGAGCTTACCATTAAGATAGTGTGCACTGCCGGGATAGGAATCCAGAACCGTTTGTTTTCATGCTGGGCCGAGGTTGATCCGTGCGCCGATCTACTGTCAAGCGCCTTGAGCGCACCATGCTGCTCCTCATGTTCCTGCTGTTGGCGCTGTCCGCCTGGCTTTCCTGGCATGGCAGCGCCGATGGGTTCGCATGGCCCTGGGACGACGCCGCGCGTGTCCCGCGCCAGCGCCCAGTGCGCGCGGTCAGCGGCAAGACGGTCGGCATCATCGCCGGCCACATGGGTTACGATTCTGGCGCCGTGTGCGAAGACGGCTTGCAGGAAACCCAAATCACCCAGGCCGTGGCGCGTTTGCTGGCCGAACGGCTCACGCAAGCAGGCGCCACGGTGGAAGTGCTGGCCGAAAAAGATGCGCGCCTGCACGGCTACCGGGCCGATGCCCTGATCTCGCTTCATGCCGATTCCTGCATTGACGCCAGCGGCTACAAAGCGGCCCGTT
>JBGAVB010000322.1:0-3542 GCA_044228345.1 Anaerolineae bacterium
GCTGCTCCCCCTCCAGACGCCCATCTTGTGCCAGGCGTGCAACCGAATACCTGGCAGTGCTCGAACTGCGGTGGATACGTGCGCAGCGACGCCAAGATGTGCAAACACTGCCGCCAGCCCTTCAAGTCTACTATTTGATGCAGGTCTGCGTGACGGTCAAGGGAGCGATATTACATTCTACAGCGAAGATGAAGGGCGCCTGGAGAAGTTCCGGCCGTATGGCCCGCCGGCGGATGTATAATCAAGCGATTGAAGCACACGGGGCTGGCGTCTATGAGACGCCAGCCCCGTGTAGGTCGTATCAATCAAAATATCGCTATCAACGATAGTCAACGCAGTCATGTGTTGTTTCCCCATTCACGTTGACGGTGATCCCAAACCCGGGTCGTGCTATCACGCATGTCCTCACGCCCCTGCCACATGCCGATGAAAGGCTCATCCGCCAGCTTGGTTCGTTTCGCTTTCCAGGCCAGAGGTTTAGTTGCATAACGGGTCTTCAAAAAGGCCACAAAATCCAGAACTTCCTGTTGAGCCTGTGGTGGTAACGATGCCATTTCATGCACGATATTTGCCGTTTCCATTCACTTCACCTTATTTCCATTCACCGAACTACCTCCGCTGTCGCAGGTTGATTGTAGCATACGGCGCAGTTCCTGCCAAGCATCCCGAGTAAACCGGGTGCATTACAAACTGGGGGCCGAACCGGCGACCTGACGCTTGCAAGCAAGCACTGGAATCGCTGCAACGATTGCATGGTGGACTATGCCAGGAAATCGTCCACCGACAGGCCGGCTTCTCGAATGATGGCGCGCAGTGTTCCTTTCGCGATCTCGCCAGGATGGTTCGGTACGGTGGTGCGCCGATGAGTCTCTGGGTTGTACCAGATTTCATGACTCCGTTTGGCCTGACGATCAAACACAAACCCAGCCCGGCGCAGTCCAGCGATTACCTCGCGATAGGTGAGTGAAGGCAGCCGGCTCATGCCCCGACTGCCTCAGGAGCAAAGCCCACAGGAATTCTGATCCTGGTTCGGCGCTGCGTTTGGTGACGTGCGGCGGCGACCTTGGGAGGCAATGGATCCCCGTGCTCCAGATAAGACTCAATCAACTTGCGCGCCACATCCTGCGCGATTTCGAGGGTTTCCGCCATTGTGCGGCCCTGGGCAATCAGTCCCTGCAGATCATCGCTGGTCGCGAGATAACCGCCTTCTTCTAGCGGCTCGATACTAATGGACAAGATCAACTCGCTCATCAACTGTGCCTTTCAAACACGACATCGAAATCGGATATGGCTCGATTGTACCATGTTGACCTGGTTGCGGCAACCGCGCGCGCCCGCGGCCAGCCCATGAATGAATTCACGGGCTGATACAACAAACCTGCCGAGGCAGGTTGCCGCCAACGCAACCCGCTTGAGCGGGTTTGGCGTATCGGACACCGAATTCATTCGGTGGAATCTTGTCTTTCGTGCATATTTGCAGTACAATTGCAAATATACACGAAAGGAGCCTGTGATGTCTGAGATTTACATTCCTCGCAGCTTAGAGCCTGTGCTGACGCGCGCGATCGCTGAATTTCCCGTCGTCGTGCTGATCGGGCCGCGGCAGTCGGGTAAGACAACGCTGCTGCAGCACCTGTTCGGCGCCCAGCGGCCCTTGATCTCGCTGGAGCCGCCCGACGTGCGGGCCGCGGCGATGAGCGATCCCCGCGGGTTCCTCGACTTCTATGCGCCGCCGGTCGTCTATGACGAAATCCAATATGCGCCTGGGCTGCTGCCCTATATCAAAGAAGCGGTGGATGCCCGCCGCGATCAGCCCGGCCAGTTCATCCTGACCGGCTCTCAGAATCTGCTGCTGATGCAGCAAGTCACCGAAAGTCTGGCCGGTCGCGCGGCGGTGCTCAAGCTGCTGCCTCTGACCCAGCGGGAGATCGCCGGCGATCCTGGCCGGCCGTTGCCCTGGGAGACAAATCGTCCGCCGTCAGCCATCGAAGCGCCCGCGTACGGCGAACTCTGGCAGCAGATCGTACGCGGATTCTACCCAGAGCTGGTCAAAAATCCGCCGCGTGACGCTCGTCTCTGGCAAGCCAGCTATGTACAAACTTACCTGGAACGCGATGTGCGTAATCTGCGCAACATTGGCGACCTGACGCTCTTCCAAACTTTCCTGCGCAGCCTGGCCACGCGCAGCGCAGGGCTGCTCAACCTCAGCGATTTGGCCCGGGATGTCGGCATTGCCGTCAACACGGCCAGGGATTGGCTGTCAATCCTGGAAGCCTCGTTCCAGGTCTTCTTGCTGCGGCCCTATTTTATGAACGCAGGCAAGCGCCTGGTCAAGGCGCCCAAAGTCTATTTCACCGACACGGGTTTCTTGTGCTATCTCGTTGGTTTGCGCGAAGCCGAGCATGCGGCCGCCGGACCGATGGGCGGAGCGATCTTCGAGAACCTGGTTGTGGCTGAGCTGTTCAAGACTAGCTGGCACCGCGGCGAAGAACCGATCATCTACTTCTGGCGCACGGCCGCTGGATCGGAGATTGACTTGATCGTCGAGGCGCAGACGCGCTTGATCCCAATCGAGATCAATGCCTCGGCCACAGCCCGACCAGACATGGCCCGAGAGATCAACACCTTTCGGCGTGATTTTGGTGAGCGCGCTGCGCCCGGTTATGTCATCCATCCGGGCAAGGCGGCGCTCCCCCTGGGAGACGGCGCCGTTGCCTGGCCGCTGGCGGCGCTCTAACCCAACACAAACCCCAGGCTTTCAGGCGCGGATCGCGCTGACGGCGGGCGCCGTTGCGTCCAGTAGATGGCGCACGTCCGGCCGGGCCAGGAAAGCTGCCTGCTGCACCATCGTGCGCCGTGAGGAAGGCGCAAAAAGCCGGGTTTCGGTGGAAACTCGGCTTTTTTGCGTCTGTTAGCGCCGCTCAGGCATCGTAGTGATGACCGCCGGCGGGCTGATAATGCCCAGATTGGGTTGACCAGGCGAAGGCGGCCAGTTGCGGCGCCATACGCCGGCATCGTCGCGGCTGAAGCTGGCATCAGCATCAAGCGCCGGGAAAGTGACGCTGTCGGCCACGCTGCGGTCCGGTCGCAGCAGGCGCACGGTGCCGCCGCGGTCGTTGAGCGCCAGGCCAGAGGTCTTACGGAACAAGACCAGGTAGCCGCCAGCCGGTACATTGGCGCCACGCGGCAAGCGGTAGCGAGCCGTATTGCGCCCGGTGTCCAGGTACCAGCCGCTCAGGTTGACGGCGGTCGTGCCAGGGTTAAACAGCTCGATCCATTCGTCTTGGTCGTTGATACGCCCGTCTTGGTTCCAGTCAACGCGCCGCGGCGTCGCCAATAGTTCGTTCAGCCGCGCCGGCGGCGTGGGCGTCGCCGTTGGTGTGGGGGTGGGCGTACGCGTCGCCGTGGGCGGACGCGGGGTCGGCGTGTCCGTCGGCGGACGCGGGGTCGGGGGGGCGGTAGGGCCCCACGGCGGGGGGGGGTCCCGGGGGGGGATAGGGTGGGGGGGGGGGGGCGGGGGGAGCCGGGGTGGGGGGGGAGGA
>JBGAVB010000323.1:0-3529 GCA_044228345.1 Anaerolineae bacterium
CGGTGATGATGGCTGCGGCGCGGCGCATCGTCAGCGGCACCAGGGTCTTGAGCATCCAACGGTCGCGTGGGGAGAAAAAGGCTGGATAGAGATCATACGAGATGTCGTGCACGGTGACGACGTGCGGGCAAACGCCAACAGGCGGCGCGACATAGTTGACGTGCAACAGGCTGGCGCGGTCGCGCAGGGTGGCCGCGGGCATGGCGAATGGAATCCGTAGGGGCGATGGTGCAGGCCGAAGGCGGCGAATGCGCACCGCCTGGTTGGGATTGAGCCGCGGGCGTAGGCGTTCCGGCTGCGTCGCGTACAGCACGAAATCGAACCCGCGGCGCTCATCCGGCGGCAGCGCCAGCAGCGCGCGGATTAGGCTGAGGGTGTAGGTCTCATTGCCCGTCTCGCGTTCACCGACCATGTGCGCGTCAATCGCAATGGGCTTCATCCAATGTAACCCAGGCCGCGCAGACGATCGGCCAGCGCTTCTTCATCCTCGGCTGACAGTTCGGCCGCGGCATCGGCGGTGACGCCGCCTGTGGCTGCGCCGCGCAGCACGGGGTGACTGGCGACAAAATCGGCCTCGAACAGGTCGGTCAGTACGCGGCCGTCCATGTCCTCTGGCACGGGCAGGCCTCGCAGCCATAGAACGGTCGGCGCCAGGTCCATGATGCTGAGCCGCGGCAGGCGCACGCCCTGACGCACGCCGGGGCCATAGGCGTAGAGAATGCCATCGCGCGCGTGGTCGCCGGTCTGCCCGGCGTAGGCAAAGGCCGCATCCGCCCAGGGTTCGCCTGCGTTGAAATAGGTGCGCTTCTGCTCCGGGTACTCTTGCCAGACCACGCGCAAGTCCGGGCTCCAGTCTACGTAAGGGCCGGTGTACACCTCCTCGCGCTTCCAGACTTCGGCCACCACGCGTTCGCCAGTCTGCGGCTCGCGCAGGGCCAACAGCCGGGCCTTGATTTCATCACGCAGCGCCTCGTACTCGGCGCCTGGCGCAACGATGCCGTCGGGTTCGCGTCCACGCACGGTGATGGTGATGCCGTTGTCTGAAGCCCAGAATGCGCGCGTCTGGCTCCAGTCCACGCTGCTGGTGAAGGCAAACTCGCGCAGTTTGCCGGCCGTGCCCCAGCCGGGCAGGACGCGGCGCAGGGTCTGGCGCGCCAGGTGCGCCAGACCGAGCGACTTGAGCAGGCTGCGCGCGCCGCGGATTGCCTGCGCACCTGCGCTGCCGCGCCCGCCCTTGAGCGCCAGGTAGCCTTCCTGCTGCAGCCAGACGTTGGGATAGAAGAAACGGTGAACGCCGCCAAAGCCATGGTCTGACATGACAAAGAGGATCGTCTTCCCGTCAGGTTCCACGACGTCGCGCAGCAAGTCGCCCAAAATGGCGTCTGCCTGGCGGTAGTGGTGTTCGATCTCGCCGCCGAAGCGGGCGGCCAGCGCGGGATCATGCCGGGGATGCGTGGGGTCCATATCATCCCAGAGGTAGGTCATGATGCGGTCGGTCTCGGAATAAACCACGTGCATGAAGTCCCAATCGGGCGCCTTCTGCATCAAGAAGCGCGTGGCCAGCGCGCGATTGGTCGTGCCTCGGCGCACATTGGCAGCGACCGTCGCTTTGGTAGCCACGCGGTCCGCGCTGGCCTCGGCCGATTCAATCAAGTAGTCAGGCACGGCTGCGTAGAGTTCTTCGCGCAGCCCTGGCGGATAGGTGAATTGGCTCTTGGGGCTGGGCGTCAGCATGTCGCCCACTAGCACGCCGTTGACCGGCTTGGGCGGGTAGGTCACGGGGCAGTTCATGACCGCGACGCGCTGACCGGCTTCGCTGAGCAGCTGCCAGAGGGTGGGCGCCATGACATGGGCGGCGTTGACCAGTTCGACGGCGTAGTCGCCCGGTTTGCGCCGCGCAAAGTCGAAGTAGCCGTGCTTGCCAGGGTTTTTGCCCGTGGCAAAGGAGACCCAGGCCGGCCCACTGACGTAGGGAATGCTGGATCGCAGCTCTGCACGCGCGCCCTGCGCCTGAATATGCGCCAGGGTGGGCAGCTTTTGCTCCTTGATCCACGGGTCAATCAGCCAGAACGTGGCCGCGTCGAGGCCGATGATCAAAATTCGGTTTGGTGAAGTTGGCATGGCTCGTTTATTGAACTCCGGCAAGGGTTCGCTGCTGAAACACCTTGCAGATTAGGGCTTGGGTTGGCGCGCGTGCAGGCTGGCGACGAAGGCTGCATGTTCCTGGGAGGCCAGGCCCTGCTGCACTGTCGCCAGCATGGCGGCCAGGTCGCCAGCCCACAGCGCATCCATCGGCAGCCAAAGCCCGGGAAACACCTCGCTGCGTAGGATGCCATCTGCGTCAGGCTGCAATGGCTCGTAGACGCCGTCGCGCAAAACGAACCAGTCCACGCGCTGTTCGTAGGCCTGGGCTACCAGGTATTCTGGCACGCCGTTGCGCGCGTAGACGCGGCGCTTATCGTGCATGTCGTACGAAGCGCTGCTGGCGGCAATCTCCACCACCATCTCCGGCGGGCCGGCGAGATAGTCATCTTGGGTGACTTGCGAACGGCCGCCCAGCGCGGGTTCCAGGCGCAAGAGCGCATCAGGTTGAACGACATTCTCGTAATCCAGCCGCACGGTCGCGTTGTCGCCGCCGACTACACCAGGCGTAGCCGCGCCATAGATTCCCAGCCAGGTTATGATATCGCTATGCGGCTGGCTATGCAACCTGAAGTGTACGAGTGTTGGAATGTGAACGATTCCTTCGATGAGTTCAGCCTTGTTGATTTCAGGATGGCCCTGGTAACGGCGCTCGAATTCAGCGCGCGTCAAACGATCGCCGGCGTTGAGCGGCGGCGCCATCGCTAACTTCGGAAGGCGCAGCGGGGCTGGGGAGGGCGCTGGTGCGCGGTCAAGTGTTCGCACAGTCATGGCAAAGTCTCCTGGAAATACAGCCGATCCATCACGCTGCTGCGATTCTATCACCGGCCTGCGCATGCGTCAAGCGACCTTCATTCACCGCTGAACTGTTGGCGCAGGAAGTCGCGCACGCCGCGGCCGATGGCCTGGGCGATGGCGGGATTACCAGCCAGGGCAAACTGCGCGGCCTTGAAGGCCCACAGCAGCGGCCAATAGCTGAAAAAACGTAGCTTCTGCGCGGGCGTCGCGTGTTTGCTGACGGTCAGCAGGCGGTTGCGGGTCATGTGGTACCAGATGAAGGGCTGGCCCTGGCGCGCGGCGCTGGCGCCAACCTGGTGCACCACGGTCGCGCCGGGCACGTAGAGCAGTGGACGGCCCGCGTGCGTCAGGCGCAGGCTGAGATCCACATCCTCGCCCATGAAGAAATAGCGCTCATCGAACAGACCCGCCGGCTCGATGGCGTCGCGGCGCAAGAGCAGTGCGCAGCCTGGCGCAAAGCCCACCACGCCGGCCGCGTCGGCCTGACCCTGGTCAGGCGCGCCTTTGTGCTGATGCACGCCCGTGCCAATCTTCCAATCCACATATCCGCCGGCATACCACAGGCGCCGGCCATCGCCAAAGTAGATTT
>JBGAVB010000324.1:0-3519 GCA_044228345.1 Anaerolineae bacterium
CCACTCGCGACGCTGATAGTGTTCCATGCCCTGAGCATGCAGCTGCTCAAGGTCTGCCGATGATACGGCCATAACCACCACTTGTCCTTACACTCACTGTCGCCGCCCGGCCTGCGGGAGATACATTGTGCGCCGCACCGGCGTCGTGATTCGCACACTGTCCAGGTAGGTGTAGGTGTTGTAGTACCCATCTTGCCGGTTGAAATTGCCAAACCAAAGTCTGATCGTCTGTCCGGCATACGGGGCGAGATCAAAGCTGGCGAATTTCCAGCCCAGGTCAACCACGGGTTTGTCAGGCCCCACCAGGTTCAAATTGTTGTTTCCATCTTGCAGCAGCCGCGTGATGGTGACGCCCGTGCTGCTCAAGAGGTAAACCTCGAACGAATCATAGTATTTTTGGCGGCCCGGGTGGTACACCACGTCATAGGTGAAAACGCGGTACCAAAAGGAAAGGCGCATTTGCGGCCATTCGGACAGCAGCGGAACGGTCACCGTTTGGCTGACTGCGCCGCTGCCCACGGGCACGACCGGGTTGGGATAGCCGCGGCCATAGGCGGGACTGCCCAGCAAGGCGCTGTAGGCGCCTGTGCCCGCGGGCGGGGGCGCTGGCGGCGGCGCCAGGCTGGTTGGCAATGCGCCGGCGGTTTGCCAACCGCCAAAACTGCCAGTTTCAAACTCGCCGTTGTTGACGCCGTTGATATACGTGGCGCTGTCGCCATTGCCGCCGCTGTACGCGCCCACATTCCCCGCCGCGTCGCGCGCGCGTACGCGCACGTAGGTGGTTTGCCCCACCTGGCCTGTCACCGGAATAGAGGTGGATTGGGTGTTGGTCGCCGCGGTGGTCCACACGCCGTTACGTCCGGTTCGCGTCTGCACATCATAGCCGGTCACTCCAGAGCCAGGGCGATCGCGGCCGCTCCAGCGCAGGGTGAAGGTGGGCGTGACCTGGAAAGGCGCCAGGGCCTCGACGCGCGCGGTGGGCGCGGTGGCGTCTATGTTAAGGATACGCTGCTGCACAGGCTCGATGTTGCCGGCGATATCGGTTGAGCGATACTCGATGGTGTGTTGCCCGTCATAGCCCAGGATGAACTGCGTGCCGGTGATCCACGCGCCGCCGTTGATGCGATACTGGGTCAAGGCTGCGCCCGAGCCGGCGTCTGCCGGCGTCAGAGTGACGGCGACCGAGCTGACATACCAGCCGTTGCTGCCGGCCGTCCCGCTGGCGCGAAAGGCCGTGACCGGCGCCGTGCCGTCGTAGCGGGCAGCGTTTTCCAGGCGCACATGCTGATGGTGATCCACGTTGCCGGCGAAATCTTCCAGCCAGACATACAACGTGTGTTGGCCTTCGCTGGCAACCTGGAGGCCCGTGGCGAAGTTGACGCCAGCGATGAATGCGCCATCATACGGCCCGACGGGGGCGAGGTCAAACTTGTAGTGAATGCCAGCAATGCCCGAAAGATCAAACGGGCTGGTCCAGGCCACGGCAAAGTTGTTCAAATGGCTCCAACCGTCTGGACTAACCGATACGTGCTGCGGCGGACCTGGCGCCACCGGGTCAATACGAACGGTCTGCACATGCGGAGACTCGACATTGTTGGCGAGATCGGTCGAGAGATAGGTCAGGGTGTGCTTATCCGCCCCACTGATGAGAGCGGTGGTGCCGGTTTGCCAGGCGCTGGTATCCACGCGGAAGAGGGTGCTACCCACACCAGCCAGGGTGTCGGTGGCAGTCAGCGTAGCCGTGACTGGGCTGACGTACCAGCCGTTGTTGCCCAAGACGCCGCTTAACTCGGCTTGCGTCTGCGGCGCGGTGGCATCATAGCGGAAGGCGTTGGCGACGCGCACCGCCCGATGATAGTCCACATTGCCCGCGCCGTCGCGCAGCCAGAGATACAAATCATAGCTGCCTTCGGCTGGCACGGAGATGTTATCCACGACCTGCACGTCGCGAAAAATACCATCCTGATTGGAGGTGGGCGGCGCGCCGAGCCGGTAGTAGGCCCCGGCAATGCCTGAGCGGTCGTTGGGTTTACTCCAGATGAAGCTAAAGCTGTTGTCGCGCGTCCACGAGGCTGGCGCGGTCTGCGGCGGGGCTGGTGTGCCAGGCGCCTGCGTGTCAATCTTGAGCGTGACCGGGAAGGGCGTTTCTACATTGCCCGCAGCATCCACGGAATAGAACTCAATGACGTGCTCGCCTTCCTGGTTGAGCACGAACTGCGTGCTGTTCTGCCAGTTGGCCCCGTCAATGCGATAGAAGGTGTTGGCGATGCCTGAAGTGAGATCGAGCGGAACCAGGGTGATCGTCACCACGGATCGGTACCAACCGTTGTCGCCCAGAATGGCACGCGGGTCGGGCTGATAGGCCGTTGAGGGCGCGGTTTGGTCAATGGGCACGCGCAACGACTGCGCCGCCTCCACGTTGCCTGCCTGATCAACGGCTTGGAATTCGAGGCGGTGGTCGCCATCGTTGTCCAGGACGATCTCGGTGCCTGTGATCCAGGCGCCGCTGTTGATCCGATAGCGGATGCCAGCCACGCCGCTCAGATCATCGGCCGCGGTCAGGTCAACCGTGACGGGCTGTAAGTACCAGCCGCCGGCGCCGGGCGCGCCGCTGATGGCGGCCTGGTTGGTCGGCGCCAGGTTGTCAATGCGAATGCTGAGGGTGCGAGTCACTTCCTGGTTGCCTGCGCGATCCACCGCGGCATAGCGCAGTGTGTAGATGCCGGACATCGGAATGCTGAAGCTGGTGCTGGTTTGCACAGGCTGATTGTTGATCTGATGATAGATGGCTAGTACGCCAGAGCCAGGATCCGGGTCGAGCGCGCTCAAGCTGACGTCAACCCCGCTGCGATACCAGCCGTTTGCCCCGCTGGCGCCGCTCAGTTCCACGCTGCTGATCGGCGCGCTGCCGTCGTACCAGAAAGCGTTGAGGAGCGCGTTGCGCTGCGCGGCGTTGATGTTGCCGGCGCGATCCTTGAGCCACAGGTAGATGCTGTGCTTGCCGTCGCCGGGCACAGCCAGGTTGCGGATAATCGGCAGGGAGGTTTCCACCAAGATGCCATCGGTTGGCCCCTGGGGTTCTGTGTCCAGCTTGTAATAGGCGCCCACGATGCCGGACAGGTCCGGTGGGTTAGTCCAGGTCAACGTGAACGCATTCGTGCGCGTCCAGGTTTGATATGGCGAGGCGCCCAATCCACCTGGCACCTGAATCTGACTGTCCACAATGAAGCCGTGATCGCTGTCATCGCTGGCCGTCGCGCCATCCTCCTCAGTCACGCTGGCGCGGATGCGCGCATCGGCCACATTCTGCGCCGGCGCCGGCCACTGGTAAACCCCCGTGTTGGCCAGGTTGGTTGCCACCGGGGTCCAACTGCCGCCGCCGTTCCAGGAAACCAGCAGGGTGATTGGATTGGTGGCTGTGATGACGCCAGCGGCTGTCCAGGTAATTGGGTGCGTCTGGCCGCCGGCCCAGGCCTCGCCGCCGTTGGGGCTGAGGACGGTGATCGTCAGCGCGCTGCC
>JBGAVB010000325.1:0-3512 GCA_044228345.1 Anaerolineae bacterium
ACGGCCGCGGCGGTTGATGTAAATGGCATACTCGGAGGCGACGCCGGAATAGGCCTGCGTGTGCGCCCAGTCCAGGATGCGGTTGACGGCAAACGCGCGACGCCCGCGCAGCAGCAGACTGCGCGGCAGGAAACGCTTGATCCAGCCCATGGACTGCTTCAGCCGCTTGCGCACATCGGCCTTGCCGGCGGCATAGGTCAGCCAACCCTGGCTCGCCAGCCATTGATCCATGTGCACGCGGGTATGGCGAAAGCCGAAGCCGTGATCAGACAGCATGAAGACGCGCGTGTGTGGCCCGGCCGCCAGGGCCAGAGTGCGGCCGATGGCGTCATCCACAGCGCGGTAGGCCGCTTCCACGGCCGCGTGAATCGGCGTGCGTTCGAAGGCATGCGGCCCTGAGAGGCTGAGCAGGTCATCGAGGTAGCGCCACGTCCAGTGCTGCAAGCGGTCAGGAGTCTCGTACACCACCATGATGAAATCGCCGCCCTGCGGCAGCAGCAGCTCTTCCAGGGCCGTCTGTCGTTCTTGCAGCACGCGCTGCAGATCGTTCACCAGGGCCAGGCGCTGCGCCGGCGCCCGATAATCGCGTTCTTGCTTGAGCACGCGCAGGTCAATGGTGTAGCGCCGGGCGCGCAGCGCGGGCGCGAGCGCGGCCGGATAGGTAAAATCGCTCTCCTCGGACGGCGTCATCATGCCGCTGACCAGCCAGCCGTTGACCGGGCGCACGGGGTAGGTCAGGGGCACGTTGAGCACCCCCACGCGCAGGCCGTGTGCGCTCAAACGTTCCCAGAGCAGCGGCGCCTGGATGGCCGTAGAATTGACATAAGTGCGCTCCAGGTCGCGATTGAGCGCGCGCTGAAAAGCGAAGACGCCGTGCCGCCCCGGATTCAGCCCGGTCATGAAACTGCTCCAGGCCGGCGCGGTCAGCGGCGGCAGGGTTGAACGCAGCGGCGCGCTGGTCCCCTCGGCCACCAGCCGCGCCAGGTTCGGCATCCACCCCGCCGCGATCATCGGACTGAGCAAATCCCACGTCGCCCCGTCCAGGCCGATCACGAGAGCGGAAGGAGGAGGCGGGAGACCGGAGGCCGGGGATTGGAGACCGGAGGCCGGGGATTGGAGACCGGAGGCCGGAGATTGGAGACCAGAGACCGGGGATTGGAGACCGGAGACCGGAGATGGGAGATCGGAGACCGGGGATTGGAGACCGGAGACCGGGGATTGGAGACCGGAAGACGGAGAACTCCCGTCTTCCCCAGACCCGATCTCTGATCTCTGATCTCCGCTCTTTCCCCCCTGACCGGATACCGGAGCACTTTCGTCTTCCACAGACCCGATCTCCGATCTCTGGTCTCTGGTATCCTTCCCTCTCATCATCCCCCGTTCATCCAGCTTGAACAGCCAGCGGCGAATCCAGCGCAGGCGCTTGTGGAACGTCACCATGGCGACGGCGGCTTCCAGTTCGTGCGCGCTGAAGGTGCGGAGCAGGAGCAGCACCGCGCCGTAGACCAGCAGACCAAGCGGCGCGGTCAGGAACATAGACACATGACTGAGGAACGAGAGCGAGCCAGCCGTCACGGCGCTGGCCAGGGCCATTTTGACCGTCACCAGGCCCATCTCACGTTTGTCCAGGTAAGGCAGCAGCGCGATCATGCTGATGACAAAGACAATGCCTTCGGACAGCATGATGCCATAGGCCACGCCGACCGCGGCGAACATCGGCACCAGGTAGACCCAGGTGACAAGAGCGCCAACGGCGAAGCCGATGCCCAGGCCGACCGCCACGACCCATTGACGGCCCACTGCCAACAGCGCGGCTTCGAAGAACTGGTTGGAGAAAGTGAAAAGAATGATCCAACCGAAGACGGCCAAAATGGCCGATGCGCCGGCCAGGCCGCGCCCTAACACCAGGTCGGTGATCTGCAGGGACAGGGTGGTCATCAGCACGGCCAGCAGGAGGCTGATCGCGATGAAGAGCTTGAGGCTTTGGGCCAGCGTGCGCTTGAACTTCTGCGGCTGCAAGCGCGCTTGCTGGGCAAAGACGGGCAAAATGGCGCCGATGAGGGCTGACGGCACGATGCGCATCTGCTCCACGAGGCGGATGGGGCCATAGAGCAGGCCGGCGGCCAGGTCGCCTTGCCCCGGCGCTTTGGCGTTGAGGATCGTGGTCAGCATGACGATGCCCCCACGCCAGATGAAGCGGCGCACGAACATGTTGAAGCCAAGCGGGAAGGACTCTTTCAGCAAGTACCACATGCTGCGCCAGTCGGTGCTGATGGAGTCCTTGATGAAGCGTTTGCGGCTGAGATACCAGCCGGACAGTAAGCGCAAGAAGTTTGCCACCAGGCGCATGCCAAACAGCCCGGCCAGTCCCCAATCCAGGCCGATGGCAACGAACGTGAGGAGCAAAATAAGCGCCTGCCCAAAAATCACGGTGAAGGCCTGGTACTGCATCTGCTGGTAAGCGCGGAAGACCGCGGTGAAGATCTCGGTCAGGTTGGAGAAAACCTGGCCGACCGCAAAAAAGAGAATGGCCCACCACAACTGAGGATCGGCGTAATGGCCTTGCGCGGCCACCAGCACGGCCACCACCATGACGACCGAAAGCACCCAGCGCAAGGTCCATACCCCGGCCAGATGCTGGCGCGCATGGGTCTGATCGCTGGCGACCTCGCGCACGAGCACGCGCGAGTTGCTCAATTCGGTGAGCATGATGAACAGCTCGATGAACGAGATGACATAACCGTAGCGGCCAAACCCGGCCTGACTGAGGTAACGAGCGGCCAGCGAAAGAACGACGATGCCGAGCAGGGCCTCCACGATATAGGCAATCAGCAGGTAGCCTGAATTGACCGCGATGCGCCGCGGGCGTTGATCAATAGCGGTCATGCTCAAGTCAGTACCTCATCAGGTGATAATGTCATAAACCTCTCATGCCGGGCGACTGAAGTCGCTGCAACCATTGCGAAGTCGCCCTGCGGCGACTGGATCTAGCCTCCGAAGGGAGGCTTTGCCGTCGCCGCCGCGGTTTCAACCGCCCGTTCGACTGAACCACGGTTGTAGCAAAAGCAAGACAACAACGTCGAGCAGGCCAAAACCGACCATGAACCACAGACTAGCGCGCAACAACCGCCAGCGCCGGCTCCAAAAGCGCAGGCCGCTCACCAGCAGAATCATCCACGGCGCCAGGGCCGGGAGCAGATAACGCCCCTGCGGCTGCCAGTCGCGCACCCACATCGGCGCCGTCACCAGCGCAAACGACAACGTGACGGCCAGCAAGCTCCAGCCCACGGCGACCGCTGTGACGGGATCGTCCCGGCGATGGAACCGCAGTTCCCCGCCAATGCCCAGCAGGGCCAGCAGGCACACCAGGGCGATGGCGCCATAAACGGGCAGTGGCAGCGGCGCCTGCAGCCAGCCAAAATTGCCCCCGAACCCGGGGAAGAGCAGAGCCAGGTAGAGCAGTCCACGCGCAGCGTTCGCGGGACCAGCGTCAGCGCTGGCCGCCCAGGTTT
>JBGAVB010000326.1:0-3497 GCA_044228345.1 Anaerolineae bacterium
CAAGGTGCGCTGACCAGTCAAGATTTTTTCGGCGTACACCGTGACCATCGTCTCGATACTCGTGCGCCCCACATAGGTGACGCTCGATTCGAGGAGGATCAAATCACCGACAAGCACCGGCGCGTCGAAGGTCATTGAATCAATGGCGACCGTGACGCAGGGGCGACGGCAGTGGCGCATGGCCGCCAGCGCGCCGGCTTCATCTACCAACTTCATGATCCAGCCGCCGTGTACATTGCCCTGCAAGTTCGCATGTTCGGGCTGCATGAAGGTGCTGAGTTCGGTTTTCGATTCGTTGGGTGAGCGTGAATCCATCAAGGTTTTTCCTTGCTTGCTTTCGCATAGGCAGCCATACATTGTGTGGCTGAGGCGCGCCAGGTAAAGCGCGCCGCTTGGGTCTGACCCCTGGCCCGCGCGAGCTCACGCCAGGCGCCATCGGTCAGGCCATGTTCCAGGGCCGCGGCCAGGCCATCGGTATCCTCGGCGTTGACCATCAAGGCTGCATCGCCTGCCGCCTCTGGCAGGGACGAATTGTCCGCGCACACCACGGGCGTGCCGCAGGCCATGGCTTCAACCACGGGAATGCCGAAGCCTTCGTAGCGACTGGGAAAAACATACAGATCGGCCAGGCTGTACAGGGTAGGTAGATCAGTTTCGTCTACATAGCCGAGAAAGCGGACGGCAGAGGTCACATTTTCTTGCTCGGCGCGCGCGAAGATGCTTTCGGTCAGCCAGCCTTTGCCGCCGCCAATGACGAGTGTGTGGGGCAAACCGCTTTGGCGACGCAGCCGCGCAAACGCGCTGATCAGCCGCGGATAGTTCTTGCGCGGCTCCAGCGTGCCCAGGCTGAGAATAAACGGGCCAGTGAGCTGATAGCGTTGTGCGACGGCCTGGCGCAGCTCCGCATCCGTTATCGGCCGGTAACGCGGACCAATGCCGGGATAGACCACATCAATCCGCGCCGGATCCACATCCAGGAGTGTGGTGAGGTCGCGTTGGGTGTTGATGGAGTCCGCGAGGATGCGGCTGGCCCGGCGCACCGCATGCGGCACGGCGCGGGTGAGATAGGCGACCAGGCGCGCATCGGCGCATTCTGGCACGCGCAGAAACGACAAATCGTGCACGGTGATGACGCCCCGCGCACGGCGCAAGGGCGGTAGGACAAAATCGGGCGCATGAAAAAGATCGAATGCGCCAGCCAGCCATTCCAGCGGCAAAGGCGCATGCAGCCGATGCCAGAGAATGGCCTGCTGTCTGGAGGAGAGCGGAAGCCGCTGCGCTGGAAATGGCAGCGCCTCGAGGCTGCCGGGCTGCCGATTGCCAACCTCGGCGGCTACCAACAAGGTGACATCTGGCCTGGCGTCCAGCGCCGCGAGTCCAGCCACCAGTCCTTGCGTGTAGCGACCGATGCCGGCGCCCTGGCGCAAGGCTGGCGTGTAGTCAATGGCGATGCGCATGGCGGTGGCTCTTGTGCCTGCTCAGATGTCTCGGTAAGTCCATAACCGGTTGATGCCGAAGTTCCAAAAGAGCACGACGCCGATGGCAAAGGCCTTGGCGAAGTTGTAGTCCCAGGGATGCGGAATGTGGGGTTCAACCAGGTGCAGCACGACGCCGAGCACCAGTTGGTTGATGCCGAGGCCCACCAGGTTGACCAGGACGAACTTGGGCAGTTGGGTGCGCTTCTTGAATTTGCGGCTCTCTGGATAAGTCCACAGCCGATTCCAGGTGAAATTGCTGATGACGGCCGCGCTGAAACTAAATGGGTTCGCCTGGAGCGGGCTTAAGCCGCCCACAAGCACCAGGAGATTGAGAACGCCAAAATCAACGACAGAGCCGATGATGCCCACGATGGCGAACTTGAAAAAGCGAGTCATTTCTTTGCGGTTGGCGCGTGCCATCAATGTCGTCACAGGAACCATGCTCATCCTCAAATGGCGGTAAATGCAGATCAGCAGAAACCCTTGCTGCCAAACGGGTTTCTGTCCACGTAGGCGCTAGTATAGGGTTTCTGGATAGCTTGTCAAACAGGCCAGGCGCGCCGTGCGCGGGCAGCGGTTGGCGGCGTCAGCAGGGCGAGCAGGAGGGCCATGTGCAGATAGAGGCGCTGCACGAACAGGTCGTCGAACAGGTTGTGAATGGTCAGATGGACGATCACGCCGAGAACGCCCAGCGCCACGGCGCGTTCGAATGCGCTGGCCTGGCGATCGCGCGCCAGGCGGATGGCCCGCCAGGCTGCCAGCAGCCACAGCAGGATGTAGGTCAGCAGGCCAGGCAGTCCAGCCTCGGCCCAGGTGTTGAGGTAGATGTTGTGCGCATGGCCGAGCGGATCTGCCCAACGCGGCAGCGTAACCTGCGGATAGACAATGGGGTAGTTGCCCACGCCCACGCCGAACCAGGGCGTCCGTTCGATCATGCGCTGCGCGGCGACCCAGTGCGCCACGCGCTCAACGACGGCGAAGTTGTCATCGTTGACCTCCACCGTGGTCACATCAAATCCGCCCAGGTACTCGCCGATCTGCGCCAGGCGTCCGCCAAGCGCGCCGCCGATCGCGCCGCCGCGGGCCATGAAGAACAGGGCGATCAGCGCCGCGGCCGCCAGGGTGAGGCCCAAGGCGCGCCGGCTGCGCAGCGCGGTGACCACCACAGCCCCGGCGCCAATGCCGATCCAGGCGCCGCGCGACCAGCTGGCGATCGCGCCGGCCGCGATGACGGCTGTCAGGCCGCCTGTGATCGCCGCCAGCAGCAGGCCGCGGCCGCGCCCGTACACGCGCGAGTCTCGCCGGGAAACGCGCAGTCGCCCCAC
This sequence comes from Anaerolineae bacterium, assembly GCA_044228345.1. Lineage (GTDB taxonomy): Bacteria > Chloroflexota > Anaerolineae > SSC4 > Amarolineaceae > Amarolinea. The sequence continues at coordinate 2,804 of JBGAVB010000326.1, forward strand.
GGCCCACCAGAACAAGGACAGCGCCAGGGGTAAGATCATCCCCAGGTAGCCGGCATAGGGATTTGGCTGGCGGAAGGTGCCGAATGCACGCAGAAAGCGTCCCAAGATCTGGAAGGCCGGTGGGCCGCTTTGCGTGACGAATTGATACAATCCCAGGGCCGCTTGCAGCGCGCCGGCCACGATCAACGCCGCAACCAGACCTACATAGATTGGAGATTGAAGATTGAAGATTGAAGATCGGAGATTGGAGATTGGAGATTGGAGGTTAGGCTCCTGCGCACGGGTTTCGTATAGCAAGTCAACGGCGACCAGGTAGAGGATCAGCGTTTCGATCCATTTGAGTAATTCGGGCGCGGCGTCGCGCAGCGAGATGGCCGGCAGGAGCGAGAAAGCGAGCGCGACGCAGAAGAGGAGCAGCGGCAGCAGCAGCGGCGCAGCCGGCGCATCCACGGTTGACAAGGCGCTCGGATCGCGGCGGCGCCACGGCCGCGGCAAAATCAGGCGGCCGCCTGCCAGGCGCTGCGCCAACCACGCGGCCAGGGTCAGCGCCAGCACCAGCAGCGCACCGACGCCCACCAACAGGGCTAACTCACGCACATGGTCGAGGGATCGCTGTGGGTCAGGCTGCGCCCAGGCTGTCATGTTGAAAACCGGCCATACCAGGCTGATCACGGCAAATCCCTGCAGCAGGCCA
>JBGAVB010000327.1:0-3483 GCA_044228345.1 Anaerolineae bacterium
GGGATGAACCGCTGGTCATCAACAACTACTCCCTAGAATGGAAGCCTGGCCCCATCGCCGCCGCAGGCCTGACGCCATTGATGCTGTTAGGGCCGCTGGGCATGCTGGCCGTGGCCGCCGCCTTCATCCTCTACGCCGTGCGGCGCACGCACGATTGGCGCTATCTGATCTTCGGCGGCGTCTGTTGGGCCGTGGCCGTGGCGCTCAAGGTTGTTTGGGCCATTGCCGGCAACCTGGCCGTCTACAGGGTTTTGCATCCGCTGCCGCTCGGCGATTGGCTGTTCTACCTGTATGTAGGCGCGCTGACCGGCGTTTTTGAAGTAGCGCTGATCTGGCTGCTCCTGCGTTTCACAAGCCTGGGCCAGGTGGCCTGGCCGCGGGTGCTCGCCTTTGGCATCGGCTTCGGCGCGCTGGAGGCGCTGCTGCTCGCTCTGGGCAGTCTGAGCAGCGTCCTTGCGCTCGTGCTGGCGCCCCAGCTCGTGCCGCCTAGCCTCAGCGCCAGCCTGACCGGCGTGCAGGGGCTGGTCAACGGCGTGGCGGCCGGTTGGGAACGCTTCTTCGTTGTACTCGTTCACCTTTTTAGCAATGCCCTGCTTTTCTACGGCGTCCAGCGCCGCCAGCAGCGTTGGTTTTGGCTGGCCTTTGTGTTCAAGAGCCTGATGGATGTCGTTGCTGCCTGGGGCCAGGTCACCGGCCTTGATGTGCCCAAGACGCTGTTCATCGAAGCGATCATTGCCGTCTGGGGTCTCCTGGCCTGGCGCGGCGCCCGCTGGGTGAAGGCTCGCATGACCACCGCCTGATGCCAGCCTCTACCAATCCACCCCGTTAGAACTCTGCCAACCACGTCATGCAGATTCTGGTTTTCTCTGTCAGTGGATTGGTTGTACGTTTTTTGCATTTCCCTTGTATTGCCATTATAATGCGCACCTTCCACGCCCGCCCGTCTTTTTTCCGTACAACTACATAACCGTCTGTCGCCTCCCCCGTCACCAGAGGAAAGGAGCAGAACTCATGGCTGACAAGAGTAAGTCGCGCGAAGAAATGATCCGCGAGGACATGCGCGACCTGCACAAAATGGGCTACGCGCAGCAGTTGTTCCGCGAAATGGGAGGCTTCTCCAATTTCGCCATCTCATTCTCCATCATTTCGATTTTGACCGGCGCGATTCTTCTCTTTGGCTACGGCTTGCAGTTTGCCGGCCCCATCATCAACACCTTCGGGTGGCCCCTCGTCAGTTTCTTCACCATTTGCATTGCCGCCTCCATGGCCGAACTTGCCTCGGCCTATCCCACCGCGGGCGGACTTTACTTCTGGGCGCATCGCCTGGGCGGCTTCAAGTGGGCCTGGGTCACGGCCTGGTTCAACATGCTGGGTCAGATCATGATTACTGCGGGCATTGACTTTGCCGCCGCCATCTACATTGCCGGCGCGTTCAATCGTCTGTTCGGCACCAGCATTGATACCACCAATACCATCACCATGGTCATCGTGATGATGGTGATCATGATCCCGCAGGTCCTGATCAATATCTTCGGCATCAAGCTGACCGCGCGGCTGAGCGACTTCAGCGTCTACTGGCACATCGGCGGCGTTTTCATCATTGCACTCCTGCTCACCTTTTTTGGCAAGCACACGCAGCCGTTCAGCTTCCTTTTTCAGGGTGTGACCACCGTGCAGCCGGCCAGCCTGGCCAATACCTTCACCGCGGGCACCCTTCCCCCCTTCACGTCGCTGATGATGAAAATACCGGGTATGGCCGGGCTCTATGCGGGCGGCGGGATCGCCTTTGCGTTTGTGCTCGGTCTTTTGCAGGCGCAGTGGACCTACACTGGCTATGACGCCTCAGCCCACGTGGCCGAAGAAACGGTCATGGCCCGCCTCAACAGCGCGTGGGGCGTTTTTCTTTCCGTCGCCGTCTCCTTCGTGGTGGGCTATGTCATGCTGCTGATCTTGACCTTGCACATCCCGGCGGGCGACATTGCCAAGACCGTGGACGCAGCCAACAGCCCGGCCGTGCTCTATATCGTCTATGAGAACTTTCAATCGGTTTTCTTTGGTCACATCATCGCCGTCATTATCGGCGTCGCCATGTGGCTGTGCGGCCTCTCTTCCATCACCAGCATGAGTCGCATGTGGTTCGCCTTTGCGCGTGACGATGGGATGCCTGGCTATCGCTTCATCAAGCAAATCCATCCCACGCTGCGCACGCCCGTCTATTCGATCGTCATCACCTGCACCCTGGCTGTCTTACTCACGGTTTGGTCGGCGCTGTACACGGTGGTGGTGGCCGTCAGCACCACGGCCCTTTACATTGCCTACGGCTTGCCGATCTACCTGAATCTGCGCAACAAGCTACGCAAGCAGGGCGAGTTCACCACGCCCAAGACGGCCCCCTGGAGCCTCAGAAACTGGGGTATCCTGATCAACGTGCTGGCCCTTGCCTGGATCGTGTTTATCACCATCCTTTTCTCGATCCCGCCGAACGAACTGGCCGGCTGGTCCATCCTCCTGGTGGCGCTGTTCATGCTGATCTATTGGCAGCTAGATGCCAAGCACCGTTTCAAAGGCCCCTCCGCGACCGACGAAGCCGAACTGCGCAAGATCGAAGCTGATCTGGCGGCAGCCGCCCACGGACATGCCTGAGCCGAGTAGATTGTGTCTACCGCACGCGGCTGACCCTTCAACGGCTGCGTGAGGAAGCAACCGCCCCGCTTGTGCCGCTCAGCGTGGAAGAAAGGACGCTGCACAAGCGGCGGCGGCGTGGATCAAAACATCGCGGCGCCGACGGCGCGTGTGGACGCATGAACCCAAGACCCCGGCTGGCGTTCGAGCTTGGAATTCAAAGTGACAGGTCATGACTGAAAACTCCCGTACGATGCTCAGCGTGGGGTTGGACGTAGGCACCACCACGACCCAGATTGTTTTTTCGCGCCTGACGCTCGCCAACGCGGCCCCCGCCGCGCAAGCGCCGCGCGTGGCGATTATCGCCAAAGAGGTGCTTTACCAAAGCCCCGTGACGCTGACCCCGCTGGCTGACACGGAGACGATTGATGTGGGACGCCTGACCGCGCTCGTCAAGGCCGAATATGCCCGCGCAGGCGTTGATCCGCGCCAGGTGGAGACCGGCGCGGTCATCATCACCGGTGAAACGGCCAAGAAGAAGAACGCCGAGCAGATTCTACATGCGCTGGGCGGGCTGGCCGGCGAATTTGTCGTCACCGTGGCCGGGCCGCACCTGGAATCGCTGATTGCCGGCCGCGGCGCAGGCGCGGCCGCCTATTCGCAGAAACACTTTTGCCGGGTGACGAACGTGGACATTGGCGGCGGCAGCGCCAACTCGGCCACGTTTCACGCGGGCGCGGCCGTGGCCGTCGGCCTGGTCGCGCTCGCGCTGCGCGGGCTCGAGCCCGGTCTCGACCGGCGCGTGCACCGCGGAGCCGAGCGACGACGTACCGCTCCAGCGGGCGGCGAGCTCGCGCAGGT
>JBGAVB010000328.1:0-3460 GCA_044228345.1 Anaerolineae bacterium
GGCGTACTGGACCGTGAACTGACGCACGCGCGCCCGGCCCAGCTCGACGGCGGCGCCGAGTGTCGGATCGGCCGTGCTCAGCAGCAGGTCGCCGACGCTGACCATGGCGTCCGGGCGGACCCGCAGGCGCTCGACGAAGCCATCGGCCTGATGACCGGTATACCAGCCGGGACGCGAGGCGCGGACGGCGTCTTCCCAGCCAACACCATTAACGGCCGCGTGGATCGGCGCTTGCGCCAGCTGGCCGAGCAATTGCAGCGCTTTGGGCGCTCGCCGGCCAAAGAGAGCACCCAGAAATCGGCGCCGTCCGCCCGCGAGCCGGAAAAACAACCGCCGCATGAGCCAGAGCTGCCGACCGAAGAACCGGAGCCGGTCGAGTCAGGCGTTTCTGTCCGTGAGATCTGAGGAGTTCACCATGCAGCTTGAGCGGATTCCATTGCTGCTTTCGCCCGAAGAGCAGCTGCGCTCGTCCGGTCACCGGGTGACGCCGCAGCGGGTGCTCTTGCTGCGCCTGCTCGAAGAGGCGACCGAGCACCAGGATGCAGAGTCGTTGTACCAACGCGCCAGCGCCGAAGACGCTTCGATCAGCCTGGCAACGGTCTACCGCACCCTGGCGGTGCTGAAAGAACTGGGACTGGTGGAGCAGCGCTATTTTGCGCGTGACCACAGCAAGGAATACTATGAGCCGACGCGGCGCAGCGAGCACTATCACTTCACTTGCACCAACTGCGGCCGCGTCATCGAGTTTAGCACGCCTCTGATTGCGGAGGTCAGCCGTTCTGTGGGCGAACGCCATGGCCTCAAAGTGACGCATGCGTGCGTCTGTTTCGAGGGCCTCTGCGATCAGTGTCAGGGATAGGTTTTCTGAAAAGCGACGCGCGTGGCGGTCACCCGCAAACCTACACCTTCGTACAGACGCACGGCCCCGGTCAAGTTCTCTGCGTCTACGTTTAGCCCCACGCCGGTATGACCCAGTTCAGCCGCCTTATGCATTGAAGCGATCAGCAGGGCGCGCCCCAGGCCTTGCTGGCGCCAGGGCCGGCGCACAAAGAGAATGCTCACCCAGGCATGGTTATCGCCCCGGCGCCGGCCAGCCTCCGGCCCCATATCGTTCATCGCGCCCCCGGCAACCTCATCGCCATCCCACAACACGAAGCTGGCATCCGCGTTGGTGTGGCCGCTGGTCAGCCGATGTTGAAATTCACTGAACGGCGTCTCCACATGATTCCAATGATCGGCAAAGGCTTCGTTGAGCGCGCGCCAGACAGCTTCCTCGGCCGGGCGCGCGGCCAGGGTGCGCAGCGTCAGGTGCGCAGGCAGCGCCAGCGCCGGCACGGGCTCAGCCAACGACCGCCGCATCTCGAAGAAGTAGCGCACGCGCGCCATGCCGAACGATTCCAGCAGCGCGAGCGCGGCTGTCTGCGTGGTAAAGGCGCGGCAGCCGAGCGTCACCGGCTGCGCCAGCTCGGCCGAGATTTCCTGCACGCGCTGCCATTGCTGCTCCAGCAACGCGCGGCCAATGCCCTGGCGTCGAAAGGCGGGGTGCACCGAGGCATCGGTCAGATATAAATGGCCGTCGGGGCCGCGCCGGTGCAGGCCAAAGACGTAGGCCACCACGCCCTGGCCCGGCGCCTCAGCCACGAACGCATCTTGGCCGCGCCAGGCAGGGTCGTCGAGGTGGAAACGCAGATCGGCGGCGCTGGTCATTTCATGCACGCCATCGGCCGCATCCGCTGCCTGGATCGCGCCCAGCACGTCCGCAAAGTCAGCCTCAGCATACGGGCGAATGACAAACGGAATGGATTGACTCATCGTCGGTTACACCATTTTCTGATAGAGATCGAACTGCTTGCTGACGCTCATGCCGGCGCGTTCGTACAGCCGGGTGGCGCCCGTCAAGTTGCTGGCATCCACGCCCAGGCCCACCGAACGTTGGCCCCGGCGATAGAATTCACCAAAGGCCTGCTGCAAAAGGGCCAGGCCTAACCCCTGGTGACGCCAGGGCCGCCGCACCGCCAGGTTGCGCACCCAGCCTCCATCCAGTTCAGGGAAACAAAGCGCTGTCCCCGCAATCTCGTCTCCGTCCAGGGCTAGAAACCAAAGCGTGGGGTCCAGGTTGCTGCGTTCCATGTTCCATCTCGCCCATTCCTCAAAAGGCGAGTCGCTGTGCTCCCAATGATCCGCGAACGCTTCTTCGACGGCCGCGTGCACGGCGCGGGCATCGCGCGTCGGATCGAAGGTGCGCAGGGTGATATGGGCCGGCCAGATGGGCGCCGCCGGCGGCGCGGCCATGGCAATCTGCATGCGCCAGAAGTGGCGAATCACCGTAAAACCGTTCGCTTCCAACAGGCGCCGGGTAATCGGCTCATTCTCATGCGCGATGAACTGCCTGATTTTGATCTGAGCCCCTGCGGGCGCGGCCGCGACGTGTTCCGCCACGCGGGTTTGCGCACGGGCAAAGAGGATGGCGCTGAGCGCCTCCTGCTGCGGCTCGCCCAACGCCGGGTGCGCATAAAAATCAGAGCTGATGCGCGCCTGTGGTTCACGCGGCCACACCTCGCCATAGCCAACCAGCCGGCCGTCAGCCATCGTCGCCACCCAGGCATCGGTTGCCAGGTCGAAACGGGGTTTCTGCCATTCGGTGCGCAGATCGTCTTCGGTGTAATCGGGGAAACCGAGCACGGCCACATCGTGGGCAATGATCAGATCAAGGACAGCCTGGAAATCGGCCGGCTGCGCCGGGCGCAGATGAAATTCGTTGTTGTGCATGATTCAATCCTCACTCGCTGCTTCGTTCATGATCAGCGTATAACTGCGATAGCGACCCTCGTTGATCTCGCCGGCCTCCAACGCGGCCTTGACCGCGCAGCCCGGTTCATTGAGGTGGACACAACTGTTGCCAAACTGGCACTGCCCCAGGAAGGGGCGCATCTCCGGGAACAGAAAGTCCAACTCCATGTCGTATTCATCCAGGCCCCACAGGCCAAACTCCTTGACCCCCGGCGTGTCCACCACCCGGCTGTCGCGGTCGAGATCGAAGATCTCCAGGTGCGTCGTGGTGTGACGCCCTTTGCCGGTGCTCTCGCTGATTTCGGCGACGCGCAGACCCAGACCGGGCTGCAGCGCGTTCAGCAGGCTGGACTTGCCCACACCTGACTTGCCGACGAAGACCGAGAGCTTGCCCTGCAGCGCCGCGTGCAGGGCGTCCAGGCCCAGGCGCTGGCGCACGCTGGTAATGATCACCGGATAGCCGAGGCGCTGATAGACATCCACATCCGCCAAGAGCGTTTCCGTTTCCATCAAGTCAGCCTTGGTGATGCAAATGAGCGGTCGCAGCCCCTCGACCTCAGCCACGATCAGGTAGCGGTCGAGCAGATGCCAGGTGGGGCGAGGCTGCGCGGCCGCGAAGATCATCACCACCTGGTCCAGGTTGGCCGCGATGACCTGCGACTGCTCCCTG
>JBGAVB010000329.1:0-3452 GCA_044228345.1 Anaerolineae bacterium
ACCAGCACCTTGGGGTCGCGCGCCAGTTCGCGCGCCAGGATCAGCTTCTGGATGTTGCCACCCGACAGGCTGCGCGTCGACGTGTCGATGGAGGGCGTGCGGATGTTGAAGTCGCGCACCAGGTCGCGGCCGCGCTGGGCAATCGCCGCAAAGTTGAGGAAAATGCCCCGGCTTGCCGGCGGGTGGTCGTAATCCTGCAACACCAGGTTCTCCGCCACGGAAAACTCCTGCACGATGCCGTCGTGCATGCGCTCCTCGGGGATATAGCGCAGGCCAGCCTCGATGCGCTGCCCTACTGACCAGTTCGTGATATCGGCGCCGAGCAGGGTAATATGACCACCGCGCAGGTCGCGCAGCCCAGCCACGACCTCAGCCAGGGTGCGCTGACCATTGCCGCTCACACCGGCAACGCCCAGGATCTCGCCGCCGCGCAGCGTTTGCGTCAGGTGGTAGAGCGCGCGCGTACCCGTGATGCGGTAGGCCTCCACGTCGTTGAGCGCAAGCCGCGTTTCGCCGACTTGAACCGGCAGGTGTTTACGTTCCAGCAGCACCTCGCGGCCCACCATCATGCGCGCCAACTGCTCGCGCGTGATGCCCTGATTGGGCACAGTGTCAACCAACGCGCCGCCGCGCAGAACGCTGATGCGGTCGCTGAGCGCCAACACCTCGCGCAGCTTGTGGCTGATGAAAACCAGGCTGTGGCCGTCACGGGTCATCTGACGCAGCGTCACGAACAGGTCGTCCACCTCTTGCGGCGTCAGCACCGCGGTCGGCTCATCCAGGATCAACAACGCAGCGCCGCGATAGAGCGCCTTGATGATTTCTACGCGCTGGCGCACGCCCACGGGCAGCGTCCACACGGGCGCTTTGGGATCAACCTGTAAGCCGTACGCGCTGGACAACGTGCGGATGCGCGCTTCGACCTTGTCCAGATCGAGCAGAGGGCCGCGGCTGGACGGCAGGCCCAAGGCCACGTTTTCGGCCACGGTGAGCGTGTCAACCAGCATGAAGTGCTGATGCACCATGCCGATTCCCTGCCGCAGCGCGTCGGTGGGGGTCTGAATCTCCACCGGCTGGCCATTGATGCGAATCTCGCCGCTGTCCTTGCGATAGAGACCGTAAAGCACCTTCATCAGGGTGGACTTGCCGGCGCCGTTTTCGCCCAAGAGCGCATGCACCTCGCCGGCTTTGACATCGAAATTGACATGATCGCAGGCCAGCACGCCGGGGAAATGCTTGACAATCCCGCGCATTTCCAGCAGCTCAATGCGCGGCAGGCCGGTCGGCAGCAAGGCCGGCGATGACGATGAGGTCGGGGATATAGAGCTCGTCATGGATCACCTACGCGAGAAGGCTGAATGATGAACGCTCGTGGCAGAATGCAGAGGCTGCGCAGTGTGTCATTCGACCCTCTGCGCTCTGCACTCTGCACTCTGCACTTTGACTTTAGGGCAGCGGCTTGATCTTGCCGTCGGCAATGTCCTTGATCGCCTGCTCGGCGGCCTTCTTGATGTCGTCGGGCGCCGGCGAGCCAGCGTTGAACACCATCTTTAAGCCCTGGTTAGCCAGGGTCAGGGTGTAGGCCTTGCCGCCCATCGTGCCTTGCTGGTGCAGCGCAATCATGTCCTTAACCACGCCGGTCCAGTCGAAGACCTGGGTTGCCACCACCGCTTCGGGCGCTAACGAGCTTTGGTCGCTTTGCGTGCCAAACCACTTTGCGCCTTTGCTCTTGGCGACGCCGATCGCACCCACCACCTGCTGCGCGGAACCGGTGAGCATGTCTGCGCCGGCCGCGATATGCGTGTTGGCGGCTTCGGCGGCCAGGGCGGTGTCGCCGAAGGAACCGGTGTAGCTGATGTTGACCTTGATGTCAGGCTTGGCGGCCTTGGCGCCGGCCGCAAAACCGTCAATGTACAGCTTGGCATCGCCCGCTTCCACCGGACCCACCACACCCAAGACGCCCGATTTGCTCATCATGGCGGCGATAATGCCGTTGACATAACCGCCTTCTTGCGCGTTGGCCTCATAGGCAAACACGTTCTTGAGGTTCTTGCTGGCGCCGGTATCCGTGGCTGTGCCCCAGGCAAAACTGGTGCCGGGGAAGTCCTTGGCCACATCGAACATCGAGTTGCCGTACTGCGTGCCGTGCGCAATGATCAGGTTGTAGCCTTCGGTGGCGTAGTCACGCAGGGCTGCGGCCGCATCGGCCACCTGGAACATATTCTCGGAATAGGCGAGCTTAAGGTTGTCCTCACCCATTTCCTTCTGCACAGCCTTCAGGGCATCGTACATAGACTGGCCCCAGGCCAGGTCGGTGATCGGGCTGGGCAGCACGATCGCAATCTTGAAGGGGCCTTTGCTGACGACAGCCGTCGGCTGTGCAGCCTGGCATCCTGTCAACAGCACGCTGATGACAAGCAACAACACGAGACCGGTTGACATGGAACGACGCATACGTTTCTCCTTCTGAATCTCTTCTGACTTGACTGATCTGAAAACTCGCCGATCAGGTTCGGCGTTCCGGCGCTTGCCAGAATCCTCGACTGGTGGAGGATTTTTCATTCTTGGAACGGTCAGCCGCTGCGCTCGAACGGCTTGTTCAGCGCGGCCGGCTGTTTGATCTGGCTGGCCGCAAAAATCAATACGATGATGGTCAACAGGTAGGGCAGCATCACGGCCAGATCAGACGGGATGGGGATGCCTTTGACCTGCACCCACAACTGCAGCGCGTTGACGGTGGCAAAGAGTAGGGAACCGAGCAGCACCCCAAGCGGCCGCCAGCCGCCGAAATAGACCAGCGCTACGGCGATGAAGCCCAGCCCATTGGTCATGTTGTCTTGGAATACGTTGAGGGTGCCGATGCTCAGCGAGGCCCCAGCCAGACCGGCCATGGCCGCGCCGAAAATGACGCCAAAATAGCGCACGCGGTTGACGCTGACGCCCAGTGAATCCGCCGCTTCTGGATTCTGCCCCACGGCGCGCACTTTGAGGCCAAGTGTGGTCTTGTCGAAAAGAAACCAGAGCGCGGGCACCATGAGATAGGCCAGGTAGACCAGGATGTTATGGTTGAAGAAGATTTCGCCCAGAATGGGAATGTTGCTCAGGACAGGAATCTGGATGTCCCGGAAGCCGTTGACCCCTTCCACGGAGCCGATCAGCACCCGAAAGAGCAAGCTGCTGAGACCCAGGCCAAACAGATAGAGGCCGATGCCGCTGATGCCCTGTTCAGCCTGAAACGTGACACTGATGATTGCCATCAGCAGGCCCATCAGCGCGCCCACCACGAGCGCCGCTGCCACGCCCAGCCACAGGTTGCCGGTCTGGAAGACGGTGAAAAAGGCTGCAAACGCGCCCATGAGCATGATGCCTTCGATGCCGAGATTGAGCACCCCGGCCCGCTCGGTGATGAGCTCACCGAGACAGGCGTAAAGCAGAGCTGTCCCGGCGGCGAT
>JBGAVB010000032.1:0-13067 GCA_044228345.1 Anaerolineae bacterium
TTTCGGCCATCAAGCGGAAGGTTGTCCACTTGCCGCCGGTCATGGTCAAGAATCCCTGGACGCCATCGCGGCTGTTGTGGCGCAGCAGGGTGAAGGCGCGCGTGGCATCGCGGCTGGAGCCGCTGTAATGCTCCTGGTACAATGGCCGTACGCCGGCCCAGGCGCGCACCACACGCGCTTTGGAGATCGCCGGCACCAGCTTTTCGCCTTCGCTCAACATCAAATAGACTTCCCACGGTTCGATGCGCAGGTCCTCAGGATTGACCACGCGTTCGTCCGTGGTGCCGATAACGGCCACGGTATGAATCGGCACGATGATGTCGCCATCGGCCGGTTTTTTGCAGCGGTTGACCACCGTGTTCACCACACGGTGATTCATAGCCACCAGGGTGCCTTTGCCGGGGATGACATCCACGCGGATGCCAGCCATCTTGGCAATCTGACCGGCCCAGGCGCCGGTGGCGTTGATCGTCATACTGGCGTAGATCGCCATCTCTTCGCCCGTGGTGACATTGCGCACCTGTGCGCCAGCCACCCGGCGGTTGCCATCGCCGCCCTCCACAAGAAGATTGACGACTTCATGGTAAACGAGCGTTTGCGCGCCCGCGCGCTGCGCGGCTTGGGCCGTGGCGTGCGTGGACAGGAAGCTGTCTGCGGCGCCATCGGGCACTTCGAACACGCGGCTGATGCGCCGATTCAAGAGCGGCTCGCGGCGCAGGGCCTCGGCCACCGGAATTTCGGTGCAAGGCACGCCGCATTTCGCGCACGCCGCCTTGAACAGATCAGGGTATTCGCCCTCGTCTTCTGGCGTCACCACGAAGAAGCCGCTGGTATCTTCGATGCAGTGCGCATGGGTCTTGCGCAAGATGCGGTTTTCGGTGATACACTCCACCGCGCTGCCGGGGTCTTTGACGACATAGCGGCCGCCACTGTGCAACAGACCGTGGTAACGCCCGGTGGTGCCATGGGTGAGGTCGCGTTTTTCGACCAGGATCACCTTGAAGCCACGCAGGGCCGCATCCCAGGCAATTCCCGTGCCGGTGGCGCCGCCGCCAATCACGAGAATGTCAGTATCTAGGCGTTTCATAGAACAATCTCTCTACTGAATGGTCACGATGTGAAAAGACCGAAGGGTCACAAGGTCCCTTCGGTCTTATCACCCTACGTCGTAAGTCTGAAGGGCTAACGCCGCCGACGGCATGTCTGGACGGCGGCCCATTTTCAGCGCTCACTGAATCCGCAGGCCAGTTGTGGCGCCCGCCTCGCGGTCTCCCGGTCGAGCGGGCGCCAGAGAGGGCACGCGCTGCGCGCGCCCTCTGCTTTCAGGTTCAGGCAACCCAGTCGAAGGTGCGCGTCACGGCCTTCTTCCAGTTGGCGTATTGCTGGGCGCGATGGTCAGCATCCATGTTTGGCTGCCATTCCTTGTCCTTGCCCCAGTTCACGCGCAGGTCCTCGACCTTGGCCCAGAAGCCCACAGCCAAACCAGCCGCATAGGCAGCGCCTAGCGCGGTGGTCTCAGCCACGATCGGGCGGATCACAGGCACGCCCAGGATGTCGGCCTGGAACTGCATGAGCAGTTCGTTGAAGACCATGCCGCCGTCCACCTTGAGCGCGGTCAGCGCCACGCCGGAGTCGGCATTCATGGCATCGAGCACTTCACGGGTCTGGAAGGCGGTGGCCTCCAGGGCGGCGCGTGCGATATGACCCTTGTTGACGTAGCGGGTCATGCCGACGAGCGCGCCACGGGCGTCGCTGCGCCAGTAGGGCGCAAAGAGGCCGGAGAACGCGGGCACGAAGTAGATGCCGCCGTTGTCCTCAACGGTCGCGGCCAGCGATTCCACGTCAGCCGAGCGCGAGATCAAGCCCAGGTTGTCACGCAGCCACTGCACCAATGCGCCGGTGATCGCGATCGAACCTTCCAGGGCGTACACGGCCGGCTCGTCGCCGATCTTGTAGCCCAGGGTGGTCAGCAGTCCGCTCTTGCTTGGAACGGCCTTCGTGCCGGTGTTGAGCAGCATGAAGCAGCCGGTGCCGTAGGTGTTCTTGGCCTCGCCAGGGCTGAAGCACGTCTGCCCGAAGAGGGCCGCCTGCTGGTCGCCCAGGTCGCCTGCCACCGGCACGCCAGCCAGGGCGCCCTTGGCCGTGCCATAGACGGCGCTGGAGGCAACGATCTTCGGCAACATGGCGCGCGGCACGCCCATGATCCCCAGGATTTCATCGTCCCAGTCGAGCGTGGCCAGGTTCATGAGCATCGTGCGGCTGGCATTGGAGACGTCGGTCACATGCACGCCGCCGTCGGTGCCGCCGGTCAGGTTCCAAATGACCCAGGTGTCAATGTTGCCAAAGATCGCATCGCCCTTCTCGGCCGCCTCACGGACGCCGGGCACATTGTCCAGGATCCAGCGCACCTTGGGGCCGGAGAAATAGGTCGCCAGGGGCAGACCGACATGGGCGCGGAAGCGATCCTGCCCACCGTCTGCGGCCCACATGTTGCACAGATCGGCCGTGCGCGTGTCCTGCCAGACAATGGCATTGTAGTACGGTTTGCCAGTGCGGCGATCCCACACGACGGTGGTCTCGCGCTGATTGGTGATGCCAACCGCGGCGATGTCGGCCACGTCAATGTTGCCCTTCGCCAGCGCGCCCTTGACCACTTCATCCGTGCGCGTCCAGATCTCCATCGGATCATGCTCAACCCACCCCGGCTTGGGATAGATCTGCTCATGTTCCTTCTGATCGAAACAAACCACCTTACCGCTGTGATCAAACACCATGAAGCGAGTGCTGGTGGTGCCCTGGTCTATCGCTGCTGCATACTTAGCCATGTGTACGAATCCTCCTTTGGATTCCAGTGAATAATGTGACAGGCTACCCTGCCTGCCCAGATCGCATACGTGCTTAGGAATTGGCCCAGGTTTCGGCCGCGCACTTCAAGATCAGATAGCTTGATGTGGCGCCGGGGTCCTGGTGACCCGCACTGCGTTCGCCCAAATAGCTGGCGCGTCCCTTGCGCGCCACGAGGGGAATCGTGGCTTTCATGCCTTCTTCAGCGGCTTGCACCGAACGCGCAAGAGCCATGCCGATCGTGACGTTCTCGGCCACGGCGTCCTTGAAGGCTTCCAGGGCTGGCGTCAGAGCATCCACCATCGTTTTGTCGCCGAGCACGGCTTTGCCCCGCATGACAACGCCGTTGACGGCCGCTTCCAGCGCCGCGCCCCAATCGGCCGCGGTCAGTTCCTGTTTGCCGGCAGAGGCCGTGCCTGCCTGCATGAAGAACGTGCCATAGAGCGGCCCACTGGCCCCGCCAACGGTGGAAACCAGCGTCATGCCCACGGTCTTGAAGATGGTGCCGATATCTTTGTCGCTCACCCCGGGCAGTTTGGCCAGCACGGCTTGAAAGCCTCGAAACATGTTCGCGCCATGATCGGCGTCGCCGATGGCCGAATCAAGCTCCGTGAGATAGTCTTTGTTCTCAGTCAGCACATTGGCCACGCTCTTGATCCACTCAAGCGCGTCTTGGCGAGAAATTGTCATGGTCACCTGCGATTGAAACGAATCTACTGAACTCAGGCGCCCCAGCGCAGACCCACCGTCTTCACCGGTGCGTCCCACAGCTTGAGGAGATCATCATCCATCTTGAGCAACGTGATCGAGCAGCCCGCCATCTCCAGACTGGTGATGTACGAACCGATCAGGTTGCGAACGATCTTGATGCCGTGGCTCTCGCAAATCTGCGCCAGCTTGCGATAGATGACATACAGTTCAATGAGCGGCGTCCCGCCCATGCCGTTGACAAACGCCAGCACGTTGTCGCCCGCCTTGAAGGGCAGGTCGGCAATGATCGGTTCGGCCAACATCTCGGTGATCTCATCGGCCGTGGCCAGCTTCATCCGTTTGCGGCCTGGCTCACCGTGGATACCGATGCCGATTTCCATCTCATCTTCGGGCAGGTCAAAGGTGGGCTTGCCGGCATGCGGCACCGTGCAGGAGGTGAGCGCCATGCCCATGCTGCGGCCCCAGGCATTGACCTTGCGGCAGACATCGGCGACTTCCTTGAGCGAACGGCCTTCTTCGGCGGCCGCGCCCGTGATCTTCTCAGCCAGGACGGTGATGCCGACGCCGCGACGACCGGCCGTGTACAGGCTGTCCTGCACGGCTACGTCATCGTTCGTCACCACGGCCTCGACCTCAATCCCTTCTTCGCGCGCCAGATCGGCGGCCATTTCGAAGTTCATGATGTCGCCGGTGTAGTTCTTGACGATGTGCAGCACGCCCGCGCCGCCGTTGACGGCCTTGGTCGCTTCCAGCATCTGGTCAGGCGTCGGGCTGGTGAAGACTGCGCCGGGGCAGGCTGCGTCGAGCATACCCATGCCCACGAACCCGCCGTGCATCGGCTCATGTCCAGAGCCGCCGCCGGAGATCACGCCCACCTTGCCCTTGACCGGCGCATCGGCCCGCACGATGAAGTTCGGGTCGTAGTGCACTGTCACCAGGTCAGAATGGGCGTAGACGATCCCTTCCAATTCTTCGCGCACGACATCTTCAGGTTTATTGATCAGTTTCTTCATACCACCAATCCTTTCATCCTAACAATCGCCTAACAGGTTCGTACGGTCACGAATCAGCCTGGCCTTGCGAAGGCCTCAAGTCAGGCCTTCGCAAGGAAAAAGCGCAAAAGGTTAGAAACTGCCGAGTCCTGAGTACAGGAGGGCCGCAATGATCGCG
This sequence comes from Anaerolineae bacterium, assembly GCA_044228345.1. Taxonomy (GTDB): domain Bacteria; phylum Chloroflexota; class Anaerolineae; order SSC4; family Amarolineaceae; genus Amarolinea. The sequence goes on from JBGAVB010000032.1 coordinate 4,726, forward strand.
CCGACGATGGGGCCAACCACGGGAATCCAGGAGTAGCCCCAGTCGCTGTCGCCCTTGCCTGCAATCGGCAGGACAAAGTGCGCAATGCGCGGGCCGAGGTCACGGGCCGGGTTGATGGCGTAGCCGGTGGTGCCGCCGAGCGCCAGGCCGATCACCCACACCAGGAAAGCCACCGGGATGATGCCCAGGGCGCCCATGCTGAGCGGCACGGCCGAACCAGACGAGTCCATGGTGACGCCCTTGATCGCCAGGATGCCGAACACCAGCACGAAGGTGCCGATGATTTCAGAAACCAGGTTCCAGGTGACGTTGCGAATGGCCGGGCCGGTCGAGAAGACGGCCAGCTTCAGGCCCTGGTCCTTCGTCTCGGCCCAGTGCGGGAAGTAGTGCAACCAAACGAGAGTGGCGCCAATGAAGGCGCCGATGAACTGCGCAATGATATAGGGAAGTACATTGCCCCAGGCAAACTTACCGGCCACGGCCAGGCCAATCGTCACGGCCGGATTCAGGTGCGCGCCGCTGACGCTCGCTACGGAGTAGGCGCCGACAAAAACCGCCATCGCCCAGGCTGTGGTAATGACAATCCAGCCAGAATTGTTACCCTTGGTCTTGCCCAACAAAACGTTGGCCACCACGCCATCGCCCAACAGGATCAGCAACATCGTGCCAACCACTTCACCCATAAACGGAGACATTGTTAATTTCCTCCTACCTTGCCGAGTGCGTTCTTCGCTGCCATACCGGCAGCACGAAATGGGGTTGCAAACAACTCATTCGAGGGGCTTTACGCACGCGCCGCATGCGCCTCACCGAACCAAACAACTGACTGCGATGGGGATTTGGTCCTCCTTTCCAGGTTCGGAATGATGCTGCCTTCACAGCCGCTCCCAAATGAGACCAATCACGTCCGCTCAACTCATGCATGTATTTGCCATGACCAGTGCCAAGCCGGAGATCAAACGAACGACGGCGGCATAGCCGGGAAAACAGAAACGCCTACAGACCTCGTGTCTAAACACGGGCCGCAGGCGTTTTCACATGCCACTACCAGCCAATTCAGCCATACGATGCATCATCCTTGACGCGCTGACAATCAGCCGTAATAATCACTCAGACGTTGAGCAGTTTCCGAAAAATCACACGGTGTTAGATTAACACAAGATGCCAGATGTGTCAATCAACTACCGCATTTTTGTTTCAAACTGAAACGTATTTTGCTAAAAATGTTCTATTTTGAAACATCGGAGATGGACTCCAATTGAAAATGACGTGCATCGAGATTGAAGGATCGCATCTTGCGCCACAGCGTCGTGCGGCTGATGCCCAGCATACGCGCCATTTCGATCAGGCTGCCATGCGTCGCCCAGCCGGCGCGCATGATGGCCTCGCGGTTCCATTCGTCCATGTTGAGCACCGGCTCGACTCTTCCACGCGTAGGCATCATGACCGAGCCGCGGCGGATACTCTCCGGTAGATGAGGCACATCAATCGGCTGACCGGCCGGCGCCAGGCTGCAAGCCCGTTCCAGCGCGCTTTCCAACTCGCGGATATTGCCCGGCCAGGGATACTTTTTCAAGATCTGCAGCGCTTCGGGCGTCAGGGCCGGCAGTTCGGCGGCGCTGCGACCCATGCGGGCCAGGATGCTGTCAATCAGTTCTGGAATGTCTTCGCGGCGTTGGCGCAGAGATGGCATCTCGATCACAATCGAGCTGAGCCGATAGAGCAGATTGGCCTGAAACGCACCTTCGACCACCAGGCGATCAATGTCCGTGTCGGTGGAAGCAATGACCCGCACATTCACGGGGATGATACGCGAGCCTCCCAGGCGCATGACCTCGCCGGTTTCGATCACACGGCCCAGCACGGAATGAAACTCCAGTGGAATGGCCTCGACTTCGTCCAGGAACAACGTTCCGCCGAACGCCAGTTCGAACTTGCTTGGGCGCCCCTCCGCGCGCGCGCCGCTAAACGCGCCGCTTTCATACCCCAAGAACTCGCTCAGAAACAGGTCGCGCGGGAAAGCCCGGCAGTTGACAGCCATGAAGGGTCCGTCGGCCCGCGGGCTGGCATTGTGAATGGCGCGCGCGACGACATGCTTGCCTACCCCGGATTCGCCTTGCAGCAGCACATTGCCGCGACCCCGCGCGGCGGCGCGCGCCTGCTGGCGCACGCGCTGAATGTCAGCCGACTTGCCTTTGAGGTCGTCCAGCGTCATGGCAGCCTGCGCGCCCGCCAGGCGATAAAAGATCTGATGAATCTGCTCGATGGGCTGCAACGTGGCCAGGAAGCCAATCGGGAGCGCATCGCCGATGCGAATCGGCTTCAGGTTGATCATGCAGTGCACCGGCCGTCCATTGACCAACAGATGGGCTTCCATGTTGCTCGCCGGTTTGCCGTGCAGGATGGCGTCGAGCAGATCGGCCTGCGCCTGCACATAACGCTGCAAGCGATTGCCCACCACGGCCCGCGGATTCAAGCCGAGCAGCTCGGCCGCCCGCTGGTTCATCTGCGTGATGATGCCCTCACGATCCCATGCCAGGACGCCGTCCGCAATGGATTCCACCGTCGCGTTGAGCAGCGTCAGGTGCGTGTTCGCATCGTGGTTCATCACATCCGCGGCCAATTGATTTTCCAGGGCGCGCGCGCCCGCCACGACAATGCCAGCGGTGTGGGGATGGTGCAGGTTGGTCAGGCAGACAATGCCCAAGACGCCAATCATGCGCCCGCTCGGATGAAAAATCGGCGCGGCCGCGTCCACCAGGTGGTGGTAGCACGCCAGGAAATGCTCCGCGCCCACCACCTGCGCGGGCATGCGCTCGGCCAGGGCCAGGGCAAAGGCGCTGGTGCCCACGCGCCCCTCATCCCAGTACGCGCCGGGCGTCAGTCCGATGCGCGCGGCCTCCTGTTCCATGTTGGCGTCGCCCAGGGTAAGCAAGACACAGCCGGTATTGTCCAGCAAGACCATCAGGCTGCTGCTGCCCTCAACTGCCTGGTAGATGTCCTCCATCACCGGCCGCGCAATCGCCAGCAGGTCAAACTGGCTGATGAGCAGGCGCCGCAGGCCTTCCTCGTTCAGCCGCGCCAGATGCGGTTCGGCGTGCGGGTTGAGCAGGGGACCGCAGCGGCGCCAGGAATTGACCACCAACGGATCCACATCCGTCGGCAGCGCGCGCGTTTCCGTGAACGCGCGCCAACGGGCAGTCAAGGCAGCTAGGTCAAGCGCAGCAGCGTTGGGTTGCATAGGCCAGGTGACCGGCTAATGGCGCCAGGGCAGCATGAGCAAGGCTGGCAGGCACCCCCTGCGGGACGTGGGCGCCGGCGCTGGATGCACATTGCCCGCGCCTGTTGGATCCACGACGGGCGGCGTAGGTTTGCCCACCTCAAGTAAGCGCGCGGTCGGCTTACCAGTCGCGTCGTAGTCCACGCGCACGTAGCTCAAACGGCGCTGCGTGGCGTAGTGGGACGGGCGGCGAAACAGATCTTCCCACTGCGCCGCCGTGGCGTGGGAGAAATTGCCGTTCCAGATCCAGGTGCCGCTGTTGATGTACGTGGCCCCGCCCTCCAGAGAAATCACCTCCGGCATGTGCGTGTGCCCGAATGTCACCAGGTGAGCCTGCGTCTCGCGGGCGATCCGCTGCGCTTCGACCTGCAGCCGGCTCTTCTGTTCATCAACCGACTGGTTGGCGCGCGCCAGGGCGTCTGCGGGCGTGAGCGCGCGCGCGGACGGGAGCAGCGTGTCATCGGCCTGGGCATTGCGCAAGGCTTCCATGACGCGGCTTTCGAACTCACGGCGGAAGGCGGGGTCAGACTCGTAACGCGCCTGCGCAGCCGCAACCGCCGCTGGAGTCGCCAGATCGGCCTCCAGGGCGGCGGCCGCCGCGGCTTGCTTGGGCGTCGCGTCCCGCGGCAGTCCGAGCCGAGGGGCGGCCTGCAGCAGGAGCTTGAGCGCCTGCGCGGCGAAGGCAAAATCGTAGTGCAGCCCATACCAAATGAGGCCCGTCACGGGCGCGACGCCATCCACCCAGCTGCGTTCACGCTCAATTAGGTTGAAGTATTCGACTACGAACCGCGACCCCCACACAAATTCTAGCCGGGTGGGATCTTGGGGATCCAGCGGCTGCGCCATGTTGCTGAAGCGGTTGACCGATTCGGTGTACTGATTGCCATGCTCGACGTAGACCCCATCGGCCAGGTAGCTGCGCGGGTGGAAGTGCAGCAGGTCGTGCATCTCGCCGGCGGCGCCCAGGAGGTTGCGAATGGCGTTTTGCACGCCAGGCCAGTACAGCTCTGGATCGTGGTTGCCGCTCATCATGACAACGCTGCGTCGCGGTTGGAGACTGATGAAATCGGCCAGGGCCGCAAAAACACCAGGATGGCCCTGGGTGATGTGCGTGAGTTTGAGGAGGGCTGCAGCTTCGTCGTTGGCGGCGTAGAGCGCAGGAGGATAGGGTTCGGCCGGGTTGAAACGCGGCGTCGCCGGCACCTGCAGCATCTCCAGGAAGTCGCCATTGATGATGAATTCCATGTCCGCACCGCGGGCGTTGCTCTCGGCTGTCAATCCATGCAGCCACTCGACAAAATCAATGTCGCTGATGAAATCTTCGAGTGGATTGCCGCCGGCGCCTTCCAGCCCGGCTCCGAGGTGCAGGTCGCTGACGATGATCTTTGTCTTGGCTGCCACGACGCCCTCCATCAAACCTCAAACGCTGTCCTCAGCGTCATACAGCAGGCTGCTCCATAATCCGTCATCCTCCGGCGCAGTCGCCGCGGCTGATTCAACCGGCGGGGCGACGCGTCCGCTGCCATTGGTGCTAATGGGCAGCGACGGCGCTTCGGCGATGACCACGGGCGGCGCTTCGCTCTCTGGCCGCGGCACGGCGCGCGCCGGTTGGCCCGCGCGGGTGAGGAGGTCCTGATAGAAGACAAAATGATCCACGGCGCGGCCCAGGTAGGTGGACGTGGTGTCGGCCACGCCAACGCCGATGACGACTTTGCCCTCCATGCGCAGGGCGCGCACCAGCGGGATGAAATCACGATCGCCGCTGATCAGCACGAACGCATTGAGATGCGGATAGCGATAGAGCACGCGCATGGCATCCACACACAGGTGCATGTCCACGCTGTTCTTGATCGAGCCGTTGTTGGTGCCGGGGCGGCCGTACTGATAGCTAGGGACGAACACCGGATCAATGTCTTGCGAATGGAGGATGGAGGAAACGGTGGGGGCGTGGCGCCGCCAATCGGCGTAGGCGCGGGCGATGACCACGCGGCCAAAGCTGCGACAGCAATCCATCAAGATGCCAAAATCGGGGTTCAGATTGAGGCAGTTGCGCGTGGAATAGACGATGTTCTCGAAATCAAAAAAAACGGCTACATCCTGCGGTTCGGTGACATCATCACGTTTCAGCCCCACGTTGGCGCGCGTGGAAGCCTGGTCAGATGACGACGGGGGAGGCGATTGTCTCCATTGGTGAGATTGATTCTGTTGATTTGGATAACTCATACGAAAAAACCTGCCATTAAATCTTTGATTGATACGTTCATACGCTGCGTCTTACTTTGGTTTTTGCACTAGCTGACCGGCCTGGGGTGCATCCACAAGAAGGTCTATCCATACCCGTTGACGGTCCTCACTGTGATCGAACGATAGAAAAACAATCTCGATACTATCACGTTTGCGCCTGGCTGACAGTAAGCTATTCCGTTTTTCCTCTTCTTCGGGGCGAGCAATCACCAGGCGCAGCGCCGGGCGCACGCGGCGGCCGTGGCCCAAGAGGCCACTCGTCACCGAGAGCAGGTCGCGCGGCCGCATGAAGATGTACCACATGCCGATGTCTTGTTCAGGCCAACGACCGATGAACAAGAAGCGCGCCGGGCGCACCCGTCCGATGATGACATGCTCACGAATCTCTAACGACTGGTAATGCGCCGGCAGTTCGGTGAAACGCTGCACCTCGCCTTCCACATCGAAGCGGCCGCTGGCCAAGACCGGAATCAACTCGCTCATGGGCAACATGGCGCGGGCGCTTGGGGGCGACGCATGATCGGCAGTGAAGTGTACATAATCACAACGCTGCGCCCAACGGCCCAGACCAAGCAGCGCGATCAAGCCGCTGGCCGCTACGCCCGCGCTCAGCCAACCGCCAGGCAGCCAGCGCAGCAGGCCCAGCAGCCCCAGCAGCAGCAAAATCCCGGCCAACCAGCGCTCCAGCGACCAGCCGGCCGCCTGGAACCGGCGCAGGTTGTAGCTCAGCTTGAACAGGACCCCCATGCGGTCAACTCCCCCTCTGTCTCGTACGTCACACCTCCGCAGGCGAGCTGCGACATCTTTCGGCCTTGTAGGTCACACCTCCGGTGTGACTCGCGCCGTGACCCAGGAAACGTACTCCATCGCAAGCCGGCGCCGAAATCTCCCGTCCTTGTAGGTCACACCTCCGGTGTGACTCGCGCCGTGACCCAGGAAACAGGCTCCACCGCAAGCCGGCGGCGAAACCTTCCGGTTTCGCAGGTCACACCTCCGGTGTGACGACCGCCGTGACCCAGGAAGCACGTCCCACGGCAAGGCGCGCGATCATCAGGCGAATGCTTGCCTACCAGGCGCCTGCATCATACATCACAATGCCTGAAATGAGCTTCGGGTAGAAATAAGTGGCTTTCTGCGGCATCACTTGCCCGGCGTCCGCCACGGCGCACAGTTGGTGCAGCCCGGTGGGGTTGAGCAGGAACGCCGCCTGGTATGGCCCCTCGTTGACGGCGCTCACCACGCGGTCGAGGTTTGGCTCGTACGCGAGGAAGCGTTTGTCGGCCAGGTCATCGGTGATGCCGCGCAACAGAGGACGCAGCACCCATTCCTGCAGACGGGTTACATCCAGCTCGGCCAGCTCGGCCGGCAGGTCAGCCGGCAGCGTCAGCTGCGGCCGCGGCCGCAGGAGCCAGCCCCCGCTCATGCCCGGCAGCAGCAGCCCAAAGCAGCCGGCGCCTGGCGAGGCTTGCCCCAACGCGTCGTGCAGCGGGCCGACCGCCGCGAAGCGCTGCAGATCGAAGCCCTCTTGCACGACGCGCAGCACATCTTCGGACCACAGCCCGGGCGCATCGTGCAAGCAGCGATGCGCGGCCATGATGCGCACGCCCGGGTCTTCGAGCGGCGCGGCATAGGTGAGCACAAAATCCCATGGCTGTTCGCCGCCGCCATCACCCCGCTGACGCTGATAATTCAAGGCCGTTTCGTAGCGATGATGCCCATCGGCCACGTACAGGGTGCGTTCATGCAGTGCGTCCGCCAGGCGCGCGATCAGCGCCGGGTCTTCCAAGCGCCAGAGGCGATGCTCCGTGCCGTCATCCCCCATCAATGCGGCTGCAGGCAACGCAGCGGATGTGGCGCGCAGCGCGGTCATCACCTCGCCGGCCGGGTCGCGAAATAAGGTGAAGATGGCGCCGGTCTGCACGGCCGTGGCTTGCAGCAGGGCCAGGCGATCGGCCTTCGCGCCGGGAAATGTCTTCTCGTGCGGCAAAATGCCCTGCCCCCACGGGCCGAGGCGCAGCCGGCCAAAGAAACCGGTGCGGACGATGCGCTCGCTTTGACCGGGCAGGCTAAAAATCTGCTGATAGACGTAGATGGCTGGTACGGGATCGCGCTGCACAATGCCCCGCGTGCGCCAGTCGTCCAGGGCTGCGGCCGCGCGTGTGTAGCGGTTCGTGCGTTCGTCGTCGTCCGGTCGTTCCTGCCCCAGCTCGACTCGGATCAGGTTATCTGGATGACGTGCATAATAAGCGGTTTGTTCAGCCGGACTGATAATGTCATAGGGAGGAACCAATAGGTCAGCTAAGGCTGCGGCGTCGGTAAAACGCCAGGCCCTGAACGGGCGTATGGCAGGCATGGGTGCAAATTCTCCAGTACAAGCACAAAAAATAAGAGACGAAAGACGCCAGGATCAAGCCTCTATGGTCGTCACTCGTCTCTTGTCATGTTACGGTTGGTTGGACAATTAGGGCAATTGGCCGACAAGCGTCTCGCCCACGACATGGGTTTTGACCCGGTGCAGGGGGCGGTAGCCATCGCGGGCCTGTTCCGGCGTCGGCAGCGAAGCCTCATCTGGCTTGTCTGACAGCACCAAGACGACCGCGCCGCGCTGCTTGAGCCAGGTGCACACGTCCAACACCTCGCGCGTCAGGCAGATTTCACGCGCCAGCATCTCACTGGGCAAGGCGGTGTCTGGCAGCTGGCCCATACGACCAGTGGTGGCAAGATATTCGAGCCGGCGGAATGACTTGAACGGCGTTGGGTCGTCAACCTCCAGGCGTTTCAAGAAGCTGAAATGCATGTCGGCCAACTCGGGCTGGCT
>JBGAVB010000330.1:0-3440 GCA_044228345.1 Anaerolineae bacterium
AGATGAAAAAACTGTCAGGCAACTGACTCATCAAATTCATACTCGTTTCACCTCGGCAGACCATCATAAGATATCTATGACACCAGGAGAAAAGAAATGCCGTGGTTGATTCTGAGTGCTGTCATTATTCTACTGGCCTGGACATTCCTACCAGGCGATGACGTGGTGCAAGAAACCGATTCCACGTCAGATCATTACGCCTTGCTTGGTCATGCAGTGACCTGGTTACGACGCTATCTCTCGTGACCTGCTGCGCTGATTCTAGCGAGTGATTGGCAAACCGCCAAATGAACAGACCCCGTTTGTTCATCGCCCTGTTTTCATTTGTGAGAGCAGGGCGATTTGTGTTAAACTAGCGCAGCGAATCCATTTTTTCCCTGGACGAGGGCGCTGCGTTGTTACACTGGTATGCGCTGCATGTCAAACCGAACGCTGAATACCTGGTTGCCGAGATTCTAGAATCACGCTCAATCGAAACCTATCTGCCAACTCTCAAATCCCTACATCCACGCCCAGGCCACACGACGACGCCCTATTTTCCGAGCTACTTGTTTGCTCGTATAGATTTTGAAGTCACCGGTTACGCCGCGATTGCCTGGACGCCGGGCATCCGCGGTGTGGTGGCGATCGAACGGCGGCCCGCCATCCTGGAAGACGAGGTCATCCAGGCCATTCGTGAGCGCGTGGATCAGATTTGGGCCGTTGGCGGACTGCCCACGCACACGTTCCAACCTGGCGATCGCGTGCGAATCCGCACAGGGGCCTTGCAAGGCCTGATGGGCGTCTTCGAAGGCCCCACGACGCCCACGCAGCGCGTCCGTATCTTGTTGAATTTCCTCGGGCGCGCCCGCCCCGCCGAGGTGCCGGTGGATGGGCTTGAACTGGCTGCCCCGGACGATATGGATCCGCTGGACCTGATCGAGATCGCACGTGAACGCGAGCAGGCGCACCTGCGCCGCGGGACGCGGGGTAAAGGGCGCAAGGTTCGCTATCAGGAAGAAGCGCCGAATCAGGGCAGCCAAGCGCCCAACGATCAAGCCGCTGGCGCCGAAGACAAGTGAGGTGATTTGTGCGTGTTTTGATTACTGGCGGCGCCGGTTTTATTGGCAGCCACCTGGCTGAGGCGCTCTTGGCCGCCGGCCACCGGGTCACCATCATGGATGACCTATCCACAGGGCGTTTCGAGAACATCGCCCACCTGGTCGGCCAACATGCGTTTCACTTCGCCATTGACTCGATCACCAACGATATGGTGCTCGACCGCTTGACCAGCGAATGTGACATGGTTTTCCATCTCGCCGCCGCCGTGGGCGTGGAGTTGATTGTGCGGCAGCCGGTGCACACCATCCAAACCAATGTCATGGGCACGGAAGCGGTGCTGCGCACAGCGGCCCGCTATCGGGCGCGCGTCTTGATCGCCTCGACCTCAGAGGTGTATGGCAAAGGCAGCCGCGTACCGTTCAGCGAGGAAGATGACGTGCTCCTCGGCCCGACCAAGAAAAACCGGTGGGCTTATGCGGCGAGCAAAATGGTAGACGAGTTCTTGGGTTTGGCCTATTACCACGAGAAGAATCTGCCTGTCACCATCATGCGCTTCTTCAACACGGTGGGGCCGCGCCAGACCGGCCGTTACGGCATGGTGGTTCCCCGCCTGGTTGGGCAGACGCTGGCTGGGCAGCCGCTGACCGTTTACGGCGACGGCCAGCAGAGCCGCTGCTTTTGTGATGTGGCCGACGTGGTGCGCGCGGCGTTGGCGTTGGCCGAGCGCTCTGACACGGTGGGCGAAGTCTTCAATGTGGGCGGCACCGAAGAGATCACCATCCTCAATCTGGCGCGCCTGATCCTGCAGGTGCTCACACCGCAGTCGCCCCCAACCGTGGATGACCCGCGCATCCGCTTTGTCCCTTACGCGGATGCCTACGCGCCCGGTTTTGAAGACATGCGCCGACGGGTGCCCGATACGAGCAAATTGCACGCGCTCACCGGCTGGACGCCCGCCGTGCCTCTGGCGGAGACGATCCAGCGCGTGGCGGACGCGCTGCGTAGATAAACAACATAGACGTAGCTACTGAAGCGGTGCGCCGTCGCAAGAGCGATTGAAATCGCGCCTGATGGGCGTACCGCCAGGCGTCCACCTGCGTGGACGAGATATCGGCCGGCGCAGGATGCCTGAGGTAGCGACAAACAGACATGAAATTGAGTCCAAAAAACGATGCTAGAAATAAAATCTCAACTATTGACAAAACTGAATACACACGCCGCCCGCATTGCTGTCATCGGCCTGGGTTATGTCGGCCTGCCGCTGGCCGCGGCCTTTGCCGAAGCTGGTTTCACGGTGGTCGGCATTGATGTGGATCCAACCAAGGTCAAGGCGATCAATCGGGGAGAATCGTATGTCGAAGATGTCGCCAGCGATCGCCTGGCTCGCCTGACCGCCGCAGCCGCCCTGTCGGCCACGACCGATTTCGGCGCGCTGGCCGCATGCGACGCCGCCATCATCTGCGTGCCCACGCCGCTGAGCAAGACGCGCGACCCGGATGTGCGTTACCTGATTGCGGCCGGCGAATCGGTGGCCCGGCATGTGCATCCCGGCATGTTGGTGTCGCTGGAATCTACGACCTACCCGGGCACAACGGAAGAGCTGCTGCGTCCGATGCTCGAAGCGGGCGGATTGCGTGCCGGCCGCGATTTTTTTCTGGCCTTTTCGCCCGAACGCATTGACCCAGGGCGCAAGGACTACCTGGTGGAGAATACACCCAAGGTCGTCGGCGGCCTGACGGCCGACTGCCTGGAAGTGGCCGTTGCCCTCTATCGCCAGGCCATCCAGACGATCGTGCCGGTCTCTTCGACGCAAACCGCGGAGATGGTCAAGCTGTTGGAGAACACCTTCCGCGCCGTCAACATCGCGCTGGTCATCGAAATCGCGATCATGTGTGACAAGCTCGGCATTGATGTGTGGGAAGTCATTGATGCGGCCAGCACCAAACCGTATGGTTTCATGAAGTTCACGCCTGGCCCTGGCGTTGGTGGACATTGTATTCCGCTCGACCCGCACTACCTATCGTGGAAATTGAAGACGCTGAACTACAATGCGCGTTTCATTCAATTGGCCGGCGAAATCAACAGCGAAATGCCGCGCTACTGGGTCAACAAAGTGCAGGATGGGCTGAACGACGCCGGCAAACCGCTGCGCGGCAGCAAAGTCCTGGTCCTGGGTGTGGCCTACAAGAAGGATGTGGACGATGTGCGCGAGTCACCTGCGTTGGACATTATCGAACTGCTGCGCGCCAAAGGCGCGGCCGTGACGTACCACGATCCGCATGTCCCCACCGTGCAGCACAACGGCCAAATCCTGGCCTCGGTGAGCGACCTGCAGTCCGCGGTTGAGACGGCGGATTGCGTGGTAGTTGCCACCGACCATTCGGTCTACGACTGGGCGG
>JBGAVB010000331.1:0-3419 GCA_044228345.1 Anaerolineae bacterium
CGCGCAGCAGCCCCTGGCGGGCGCGTACCAGTTTGCCCAGGTCGTGCGCGATGGCCTGGTGGTAGACTTCCACGGCGCCATCAGCCTGCTGCAGCGCCTTAAGAAGCAAGTTGAGCAGCGCCTGGGCATTGAACTAACGCATGCCGCGTCCGGCTTTCCGCCGGGCGTGCCGCGCAGCGAAGTGCGGGCCACGGCCAATGTCCTGATTGCCGCCGGGCTGGAGTGCACCGGTCTGATTGATGAACCATCCGCGGCCAACAATGTCCTGCAGATTCGCGACGGCGCTATCGTAGATGTGGGCGGCGGGACTACCGGCATCGCGATCGTCAAGAACGGCCAGGTCATCTACACGGCCGATGAGCCGACCGGCGGCACGCATTTTTCGCTGGTCCTGGCCGGTGGGTTGGGGTTGACCTTCGAGCAGGCTGAAGAACTCAAGAAGGACCCGCGCGAGCAGGCGCGTCTCTTTCCGCTCCTGCGACCGGTGATGGAGAAGGTGGGCAGCATTGTGCGCCGTCACGTGGCGGGTCATGCCGTGGACACGCTCTACCTGGTGGGCGGCACGTGCGCCTACCCCGGGATGGCGCAGGTCATTGAGGAGTACACCGGCATCAATACGCTGCTCCCCGGCAATCCGCTGTTCATCACCCCGCTCGGCATTGCCATGCACGACCGGGCCGATCACTAGACGCTCTTTTCCTGCGCGAGGAACCTATGCCCAAGAAATTCTTGACCGAACGCGACATTGATACCCTGCATGGGCAGGGTGTAACGCACGTGGATGTGGACGACAACACGGTTCTCACCGCCCTGGCCCAGGATCGAATGCAGAAGCTCGGCATGGGCATCCACCAGGCGGCCGCGGCGCCAGCGGCCGCGCAGGCTGCGCCTGACCTGGCCGCGCAGGTCAAAGCCGCCGTCCTGGCGCGCCTGGGCGACCAGGTGGACGCCGCCCTGCTCGATGCCATCATCGCCCGCGTTCTCACGCGATTGTAGCGGTTGTGAAAGAATTAAAATTGGCTCCTGTGCATCCCGGTGAGATTCTCAGAGAAGAGTTCCTGGCGCCACTGCACCTGACAGCGGATCAATTGGCGCTCGATATTCACGTGCCGGTACGGCGCGTCCAGGACATCATTCTGGGAAAACGTGTCGTGACTGCCGATATCGCGCTGCGTCTAGCCCGGTACTTCGGGACTTCGGCACATTTTTGGCTGGGGTTGCAGATGGATTACGATCTCGATGTGGCCGAAGATGAATGGGATGACCGCATCGAACGCGATGTCAAGGTGCTCCAAAGAAGCTCAATCTGGAAATCAGGAGAAAGCGGTGTTGCAGTCCTGAGAGAGAAGGCAGACGACTCCGATCTCTAGCACCCAGCGTCCGGTCTCCGATTATCTTCTCGCCCGCTGCTTGGCTTCCAGGTAGTCGGTGTACCCCCCGGTGTAGTTCACCAACACGCCCTGGTCTGGATCCAGTTCTACGATGCGATCTACGGTCTGGTCCAAAAAGTAGCGGTCATGCGAAATGATGAGAACCGTGCCGTTGAAGTCGTCCAGCGCCTTCTCCAGCACCTCGCATGAGGCGATATCCAGGTTGTTGGTCGGCTCGTCTAGCAGCAGGAAATTCGGCTGCTGCAGCATCAGCAGCGCCATCTGCAAGCGGCTGCGCTCGCCGCCGCTCAGGCTGCCCACGGTCTGTTCATTGGCGCGTTTCCACTCGAAGAGGAATTGGGTCAGGAAAGCCGCGGCTTCGCGCTGGTACATCGGCTTGACCTCGCGCACCATCTCCACCAGCGTCTTGCTGTAGTCCAGGCTTTGGTGTTCCTGGGTGTAGACGCCCATCTTGACGCTCGGCCCGATTTTGACCACGCCGCTGGTTGGCGGCAGCGCGCCGATGATGCAGCGAAACAGCACGCTCTTGCCCGCGCCGTTGGGGCCGACCAGGCCCACGCGTTCGCCGTGCCACAATAGCAGATTGGCCCCGGCCAGCACCAACTCATCATCGAACGCCTTGACCAGGTCAATGATCTCCAGCACCTTGCTCGACCCGCGCCAGCCTTCCAGCTCCAGGCCCATCGGCCGCTGCTCAACCACGGCATCCACTTTATCCATGCGTTCGATCTGGCGACGCTTGTTGCGCGCCTGAATCACATGGCGTCGGTTGGACGCACGCGGATCAACCTGGCTGGCCCATAGTTCCATGCGTGCAATCGCGGCTTCCAGGCGGCTGATTTCCTTCTGCTGCGCGGCGTGCATCTGCGCCTGGCGCAGACGCCGCAGCTCCCGCTCGACGACATAGGCTGTGTAGTTGCCGACGTAGAAATCGAGCTTGCCGCCTTCCAGTTCCACGATGCTGTCCGCAACCTCATCCAGCAGGTAGCGGTCGTGCGAGACAATGACCACCGCGCCGGCATAGCTGCGGATGAACTTCTCCAGGAACGTCTTGCCCGCCAGGTCAAGGTGATTGTCCGGCTCGTCCAGCAGCAGGCAGGCCGGCCGGTTGACCGCCAGTTTCGCCAGCGCCAGCAGCTTCTTCTGACCGCCGCTCAGCACGCTGGTCGGCAGGTCGAAATCGGCGTCGCTGAAGCCCAACTGGCGCAAGGTCGCCTTGACGGTGTTGTCATATTGCAGCCCGCCGGCTTCGGTGTAAGCGGCCAGCAGGCGCTGCTGCTGTTCCAGGGCGCGTGTGAGCGTCCGCTCAGCACCGTACACGGCCGGATCGCCCAGGCTGTGGGCGATCTTTTCCAGGTCCGCTTCGATGGCGGCCAGGCGCGCCGACGCGGTCATGGCTTCGGCCAGGACGCTGCGCGCCGGGTCGAGGCGCACCTCTTGCGGCAGATAGCCGACGCGGGCGCCCTTGGCCGTCGTCACGAAGCCGGCCGCCGGCGTCAGCTCCCCGGTCAGCAGTTTGAGAATGGTGCTCTTGCCCGCGCCATTGGGGCCGACAAAGCCAAGCCGGGCGTCGTCCGCGATGGCCCAGCTCAGATTCTGTACGCCAGGGCCGTCGGGATGGGTGTAGGAAACGTTGTCGAGACGTAGAATGATCATGGTGAACCGTGCGCGGATTATAGCGATCGGTGTGGTTGGCGTCAAACACGAACGCGCCCCGTGCAGTCTGGCGCAGCGGCTTGCGAGACGCAACGTGGAGCCAGGCCTGCAGTTGGCGCGCACAAGTCAAAGAAAAGGCTCTCGTGTGGCTGTTCACAAGACAGACAATGAGTCCTGCCCTTCTCTCGCTTCCCCACACCTGAGAGGTTGAACAGACACCGAGAGCCTCGAAGCGTCGCTCACGGCGGGCTTCGACGTGGGATCGCAGCGGGAGCGCGAGCTGTTCGGCGAGTGCGTGACGTCGCCCGAGTCACGGGCACTCGTCTACCTGTTCTTCGCCGAGCGCGACGCGGTCAAGCCCGCTGGCGTGAC
>JBGAVB010000332.1:0-3406 GCA_044228345.1 Anaerolineae bacterium
GGGCTACCGCGTGCTCGTGGATCGCATCTCGCACGATGTGCCGTTCTACCAGCCGCTGCTCAAGTACGCCGCCCTGCAAGGCGCCTATGTCATCAACAACCCGTTCTGGCGCATTGCTGATGACAAGTTTTTCGGCACGGCATTGGCGCACCGCCTGGGCGTGGCTGTTCCCAAGACGGCCGTGCTCCCCAATCACAGCCACGGCGCAGACGTTTCGAGCGAGAGCCTGCGCAACTTGATCTACCCGCTGGATTGGGAACGGATGGTGAACTACGTCGGCCTGCCCGCGATTCTCAAGCCTCATTGGGGCGGCGGCTGGCGCCATGTCCACCTGGTGCATGACCTGGAAGAACTGTGGCGCGCCTATGACAGCAGCGGCCGCCTGACCATGATCCTGCAGGAATTCATTCAATGGGATCAGTACATTCGCTGCCTCTGCATCGGCCAGGACAACATCTTGCCGTTGCGCTGGGACCCCACCCGTCCGCATTACGAACGCTACGCGGGCAGCCACCAACCGCTGGCGCCCGCACTGCTTGCGCGTGTGGTGGCTGATGCCCGCGCATTGAATCAAGCCCTGGGCTATGACATGAACACGGTCGAGTTTGCCGTGCGCGACGGCATCCCCTACGCGATTGACTTCATGAATTCCGCGCCCGATTTCGACATCACCTCACTCACGGTGGTCTACTTCGATTGGGTGGTCAACGCCATGGCAGACCTGGTCATCGCCAAAGCGCTGGCGCCGGTCGGCCGGGCGGCCATGCGTTGGGATGCGCTCTTGCGCGGCGAAAACGGCGCCTGAGGTGCAGATTGGGAGCGATCCAGTCACGGAATAGTCCGACCTGCGGGGTCGAAATAGGAGGGAAAAATGTCCGTGCAAGCAGCCATTGACCGTTGGCACGAGCTGCTGGCGGCCGACCCACTGGGAGTGTGGGAACAGGTGCAGGCCGCGATGCAGGCTGATCGGCTCTATTTCGGCGCACGACCGGTCTGCTCCGTGCTGCGGCCGCACTTCCTCTCGCCGCGAGCCTACAGCTACCTGGTGGAAGTGTCGCGCATCGTGCGCGGCGCGCTGGGCAAGGCCTACGATTATCTGTTGGCGCACGACGCTTTGCGCGCCAGCCTGGGCGTCAGCCGCCAGGAAGACGCGCTGCTCGCCCTGGAGCCCGCGCGCGGCCCTGGCGACTACAGCGGCCGCCTGGATGCCTTTTATCTCGCCGATGCCATGCCGGCAGCCGGTCCGTATCCCACGCTCAACTTTGTCGAATACAACGCCGAAAGCCCTGGCGGCCTGGCCTTTGGCGAATCCCTCAGCGCCATCTTCCGCGACCTGCCGCTCTACCACCGCTTCGCGCAGGATTACCAGGTTGAATCCTTTGTCCCCCGCCCGCGCATCCTGGCTGAACTGCTGGCCGGCTACCGCGCCTGGGGCGGCCTGGGCAAACCGCGCATTGCCATCGTGGACTGGCGCGGCGTGCGCACCTACCGCGAGTTCGAGCTGTGCCAGGACTACTTCCGCAGCCAGGGGTATGACGTGGGCATCTTCGACCCCAATGAGTTGGAGCAGCGCGCCGACGGCCGTCTGGCCGCGGGCGATTTCGCCATTGACCTGGTCTATAAGCGCGTGGTCACGCTGGAGCTGCTGGCAAAGTATGGAACCGATCATCCCCTGATCCACGCCGTCGGCCAGCACACCGTCTGCATGGTGAATTCCTTCAATGCCGTGCTGCTCTTCAACAAGGGCCTCTTCGCCCTGCTCAGCGACCCCACCTTTCCGCTGCCTCTGACCCCAATCGAACGCCTGGTCATTCGACGCCATGTGCCCTGGACGCGGCTGCTGGTGGATGGCCGCACCGATGTGGACGGAGAGACCGTGGATTTACTCGCCTATGCCATCGCCAACCAGGACAGCCTGGTTATCAAACCGACGAATGATTACGGCGGCCGCGGCGTCATCCTGGGCTGGGAGTGCGACCAGGCGGCCTGGCACGCGGCGCTGACAGCCGGCCTGCAGGCGCCCTCCATTCTCCAACGCCGCGTACCAATCCCAGAGGCCGTTTTCCCAAGCATCAGCGCCGGCCAGCTCGATTTTTCAGCTCGCCTGGTGGATGTGGACCCTTACGTGTGGGGTTGTGCGGAGATTGAAGGCGGCGGCGTCCGCCTCAGCACCAGCTCACTGCTCAATGTTAGCGCGGGCGGCGGCTCCGCCGCGCCGCTGTTTGTGATCGAGCCGGCGAGCGGAGGCGATGAGTAGGGGTTTACCAGTTAACTTCATGCACAAAAAGCAAGAAACCGCCAAGACGCGAAGATCGCCAAGTCCTATCTTGTTTTCTTGGCGGCCTTGGCGCCTTCGCGGTTCCGTTTTCGTGTTTGGCTTCGGCTTGTCTGGATAGGCCGTAGCAGGATGGGGAGTGCCCACTTGCCATCGGTCTCCTGACGGGGGAGGCCGGGTGCGCTCCTTCGATTAGCAGGTTAATCCCCAATGCGATGCAACAGTCATGATGTCAACGACATCAATCACGCCGAACGGCGCGGCCACATCATAGGTTGGATCGTAAAGCCCAGCGTTGCGCCAACGACTGGCGACAGCCGTGATGTCGAGCGCGTCCACCTGGCCGTTATGATTGAAGTCGTAGCAAACGCCCGGCGTTGGCGTCGGCGTCGGCGTGATCGTCGGGGTATTGGTAGGCGTTGGCGTGGGCGTGCGCGTCGGGGTGTTGGTGGGTGTGGGGGTGAATGTAGGGGTGCGCGTGGGCGTTGGGGTGGCCGTGGGCGCGACCGTGACCGTCACACAGGCCGAGAATTCGGACGTGTAGCCGCTTGGATTGGTGGCCGTTGCCGCGATGACTTGCCCCGGCGTGACGACCGCGGCCAGGTTGGCCGTGAAGCTGGCATTGCCGCTGCCATCGGTGGTTACGTTCTGCGAGCCCAGGTACGCGCGCCCTTCGCCATTGCCTGAGGCGTCGCAGCTGGTATCGGAGAAGAACTCCAGGCGAAATGCGGCGCTGGCCGTGCTGTTGAGCGTGCCCTGGATCGTGGTCGTGCCGCCGCCGCTAGCGGCCGAGGTCAACACCGGGAAGTTCTGCAGGCTGTTCGGCCCGCTGTCGCCGTCGCCGGCGTCGTTGGCCGTGACTCCGTCGTTGTTCAAGTCAATTCCCAAGCCCACATTGCCGTAGATCGAGTTGCCCAGGATGTCCGACTCCGCACTGGTGATGGCCGAGATGCCGTCCGCGCCGTTATTGGCGATGATGTTCGCTTCGCCGGCCGCCGGGCCGCCGATCGTGGCCGGTACGGCGTCCTGCAAGTAAATGCCGTGTTGACCGTTGCCCAACGCGGCGCCCGCCGTGTTGAGGCCAATGTAGTTGCCTTGCACGCGTACGCGCGGCGAGTATGTCCCAGCCAC
>JBGAVB010000333.1:0-3402 GCA_044228345.1 Anaerolineae bacterium
CTTCAGCGACGCCGCGGTGGCTGTCAACCTGCGCGATGGCAGCCGTATCCTGGGACAAGCACAGACGCTGACCATCGAAGATGCCGGCGGCGCCACGCGGCAGCAGGTGGAACTGCCGGGCGCGATCATCGCCCTGGCTGTAGACGATGCCGGCCAAGCCGTTCTTGTGAGCACCTGGGCCGCACCAGAGAGAGCGACTGACCTGCGCACAGGAGGACGCGTGCTGCGCCTGGATGCCCAGTCAGGCGCGGTTCAAGCCATCTCAGCGCCGCTGGCGCGGCTGGGAGGATTCGCCCTGGATGGCTCGCGCGTGTGGGTTGCCGAGACTGGGGCCGATCACCTGCTCGTCCTGGATGCGCAAACGCTGGCAGTGGTTCAGAGCATTGACCTGGCGCCAGCCCCGTGGGTGGTGGCCGTCAACCCCAGCAGCCAGCGTGTGTTCGTGGCCCTGGCGGGCGCCGATGAGGTGGCGCTGCTCGACGCGACCAGCGGTGCACTGGTCACTCGTGTGCAGATCGGCGGCTACGGCCATCCCGTGGCGCTGGCCGTGGATGCGGCCGGCTCGCGCGCCGCCGTGCTCTTCTGGCGCAGCCCCCACTACGGCGAAGTCACTTGGCTCGATGGTCGCACCGGCGCGGTTGTTGGGAGCATTGCGCCGACGTTGGCGCATCCGCTGCCCGGAGCGCAGGCGCTGGTGTTTGATCCTGGCGCGGGCGAACTGATCATCAGCGATCGCGCGGGCCTGCAGCGCTTTGCTGGCGTGGACGGCCGCTTTGTGGGCAGCCAGTCTGCACCGCTGATCACGACGCCGTTTGGCCTGGCATTGGACGCTGGCCGCCAACGCATTGTCAGCGGCGCCGGCCTGCGTGCGGTCCGCTAATGGCGACAACCTACGCCGCGCCTGGCGTCTGCCGCGTCCCATTGCTTGGCGATTTGCGTCATCACCGATATAATGACCTTGAAGCTCCCTACGCGCGGCATCCAAGAGGGCGCGGCTGGCAGAGGTACTGGGCATGAGTGTGGTAGACGACATCAAGGGCCGCCTCGACATCGTGGACGTCATCTCGGCCTACGTTTCCTTGAAGAAGGCTGGGCGCAATTTCAAAGGATTGTGCCCCTTTCACACCGAGAAGACGCCCTCGTTCGTGGTTTTCCCTGACAATCAGAGCTGGCACTGCTTTGGCTCTTGCGGCACAGGCGGTGATCTCTTCTCTTTCATCATGCAGAAGGAGAAACTCGACTTTGGCGAAGCGCTGCAAGTCCTGGCGCAGCGCGCTGGAATTGAGCTGACCGCGCGCGGCGAGGAAGTATCGCCAGAAGAACAGGTTCGTGAGCAGACGCGTCAAGTGCTGCAAGCCGCGGCCGCCTATTTCCACAACCTCTTGCTCAGCTCGCCAGCCGCGCAGATGGCGCGCGAGTACGTGAGCCGGCGCGGCCTGGATGATGACACCATCTCTCGCTTTCAACTTGGCTACGCACTGAATGACTGGGAGGCTCTCAAACGCACCTTCTTGGCGCAAGGCTATACCACAGATCATCTGCTGGCCGCCGGGCTCTTGATTCACAACGAGGAACGCGGTTCGATCTATGACCGGTTCCGGCAGCGTCTGATGATTCCCATCTGCGACGTTCAGGGACGCGTGATCGGCTTCGGCGCGCGTGCCTTCGATGACACACCGCCCAAGTACCTGAACTCGCCGCAGACGCCTGTGTTCGACAAGGGCCGCGTGCTGTATGGGCTTGACCAGGCGCGGCGCGCAATTCGTGACGCCGGGCACGTGGTCATTGTGGAAGGGTACATGGATGTGCTGGCTGCACACCAGGCTGGGGAGCGCAACGTGGTTGCTTCGATGGGCACCGCGCTGACAGAGACGCAGCTGCGACAACTCAAACGGTACACCAACGAGTTCATCCTGGCTCTAGACGCCGACGACGCCGGGAGTCATGCCACCATTCGCGGCGTTCACCTGGCCCGGCAGGCGCTGGAAAAGGAGTCGGTCGCCGTGCCAACCGCCAGCGGCATGGTGCGTCAAGAGGCCCGCCTGGCCGTCAATGTACGCGTCATGACCCTGCCCCAGGGATTCGATCCCGATGATCTGATCCGTCACGATGTGCAGCAATGGCGTGCGCTGATCAAAGCGGCCGCGCCGCTGGTTGATTTTCTGTTCGGCGTCGTGGTGCAGGAGAATGATCTCAGTACCGCCAAGGGCAAAGCCACCGTGGTGCGTGAATTGGTGCCGCTCATTCAGGAACTGGCCGACCCGATCGAGCGTACACACTACGTGCAGCGCCTTGCGCGCCTGACTCAAGTGGACGAGCGCACCATTCAGCGCGAGATCGAACGGCAAGCCGCGGCCAGCAAATTGGCTGTCAGCGCCGATCGGCAGCCACGCGTCAGCCATTCGGGCGCCGGGGCGGCTGCGCCGGTCAGCGCGCCCAGGCCGGGTGAAGGGATGGCAGGCTACGTCCTGCAGCAGGTTCTCCTGCAGCCGCGTCTGTTGGGTGAGGCTGATCGTCAACTACAAGAGTTGGGGTTCGAGCCATTGCGTGATGCCGATTTCGGGCGCAGCGAACAGCGCACCCTGCTGCAAGTTCTGACTGATTTGCAGGGACGGGGGGAGACCTGGCAGCTGCCCGCCCTGGCAGAAGATGTGCCGCCGTTTTTACAATCCTATCTGGCCGATCTCGCGCGTGGCCTGCCCACAAGACCCTCGCTGGCGCTCGATCAAGCCGCGCACGACCTGGTGAACGCCGTCCTGCGCCTGCGCCAGGTGAATTTACAGCAGCGTTTGCAGGAACTGCGTTACTTACAGGCCAATGAGGGAGGCGGTCCAGGTGAAACGAACAGCAGCGAGAATGACTACCGGCTGCTGGTCGAGACGCAGCGCCAGGAATTGGGCAGACTCCAGGTGGCATTGAGCCGCCGGTCGCTGCTATCACAGAGCAGTCAACATCCGTCCCCCTCCGCCGCAGCCGCGACAGGGATTGAGCCGCGATGACAGAGAAGAACCGACCTCCCCGAACCGTTCCACCCTCTCCACCCGCCTCAGAGTCGGAGTCTACGGCCGCGCCCGCAAAGGCCAAGCGCGGGCGACCGCCCACCGCCCACCAGACCAAACTGCAGGCGCTGCCAGAACCGGCCGCGCAGCCGCCGGCGCCAGCCGAAGATCCTATGCACATACTCCACCGCGCACGATCGGCTGATCAGGCTGGCGCGTATGCGTCGCACAGGGCGCCCTTTGAGATTGAGGTAGATGAGGCCTTCGCCACGGAGGTGACGGCGGAGGCGCGCCACGCGGTGGAACAAATTCTGAAAGAGACGCGCGATCCTTCGGTGACAGGCGATCCGGTGCGCATGTATCTGCATGAAATCAGTCACCACGCGTTGTTGACGACTGCCCA
>JBGAVB010000334.1:0-3401 GCA_044228345.1 Anaerolineae bacterium
CCCGCCGGCGAGCCCGCTATCTTATCGGACATGCTCGGACGGCTGCTCGCCGGCGCGCTCGCGGCAGCTTTCACGGCGGCCTGGGCCCTGGGGCCAACCGCGGCGCAGCCGTCTGCAACCGCCCCGCGGGCGAGCCGGTGCGGCGCGGACATGGTCGACATCGGGGGGCAGTTCTGCATCGATCGCTTCGAGACCTCGCTGGTCGACCGCGCCAGCGGCCGGCGGCTGGAGCGCGGCGCGCTCAACCAACTGTACCGACAGGCGGGCATCCAGGGCAAAGCCCTGGCGCAGCGCCTCAGTCAGCGCCTGCCGCAGCCTGCGCGCAAGCTGACCTGGCCCAAAGTGCGGCTTCCCTGGTCGCGCCGCCATGACTGAGGCGGGAAACACGGCCCCTGCGCTGTCGCACCTGGACGCCGAGGGCGCCGCGCGCATGGTAGACGTCGGCGCCAAGCCAGAAACCTTGCGCGAAGCGGTGGCCGCCGGCGAAGTGCGCATGACGCCAGAAACCCTGCGCCTCCTGCGTGCGGGCGACCTGCCCAAGGGCGATGTGCTGGGCGCGGCGCGGCTGGCCGGGATACTGGCCGCCAAGCGCACCGCCGAACTGATTCCACTCTGCCATCCGCTGCCGCTGACCTTTGTGGGCGTGGACTTCAGCTTCGACGAGGCTGCCAGCCGCGTGCTGATCACCGCCACCGCGCGCTGTCGGGGTCAGACTGGCGTCGAAATGGAGGCGCTCACCGCGGTGAGCCTGGCGGCGCTGACCATCTACGACATGGCGAAGGCGGTTGAAAAGACGCTGGTGATTGGCGAAATTCGCCTGCTCAGCAAGACGGGCGGTAAGAGCGGCGCTTGGACGCGGCCCTGAGCGGGATCGGCGTTGTGCGAGCAGGAGATGACGAATGATTCAGATACGGGTCCGGCTTTTTGCCTCGTTGCGCGAAGCCGTGGGTCAGGCGAGCATGACCCTGGAGCTGCCTGACGGCGCCCACGCGGCTGCGGCCGTGGAACGGCTGCGCGCCGCGGCCCCGCGGCCGCTTAACACGGCCAACCTGACGCTGGCGGTCAATCAGCGCCAGGCGACACTGGAGACCCCGCTGCGCGATGGCGACGAACTGGCGCTGCTGCCGCCCGTCAGCGGCGGGAGCGGCGCGCCCCGCTTTGAGATCACGGCCGCGCCGATTTCCCTGGACGACCTGGCGCAGCGCGTGGCCGCGCCGACGCACGGCGCCATCACGGTATTTGCCGGCGTGGTGCGCGGCGAATCAGGCGCGTGGCAAACAGATTACCTGGAATACGAAGCCTACGCGGAGATGGCTGCCGCCAGTTTCCAGCAGATCGCGCATGAGATTCAAGCGCAGTGGCCGGCCATCACCGACGTGGCAATTATCCACCGCATTGGGCGCCTGAATGTCGGCGAAACAAGCGTTGGCATCGCCGTGGCCGCCGCGCATCGCCAGGACACCTTCGACGCCAGCCGTTACGCCATCGAACGCATCAAAGCCATCTCGCCGATTTGGAAGAAAGAAGTAGGGCCGGACGGCACGTACTGGGTGGAGGGTCCGGGCGACGGCTGACGCGCGGGTCGGCGCTTCCAGGCGGGCGGGACGCCCGCACTCCCAGCTTGTCTCGCGCTCTGAAGATGTTTTGACCGTGCTTGTGGTGCATGGTATAATGCCGGCTGGCAGACAACTGCACAGGATCAGGGATTGATCAACCGTCGCTGGCGCGCGTGAGTGCGTCAGAGGAACTTCCCGACTCCCAGGTCTTCGCAAGAAGGTCAGGTTGCCTCACGAAACAGCAAGTGAGGGCGTCCGGTTGGCAACGACCGGGCGACTACAACCACAACAGCAAGCATTCCCGCCAGCGGCCAGCGCCTGCAAAGGATGACTGGTGCGGGTCAGGGCTGAAACGGTAGGGTAAGAGCCTACCGGCGGGGGCAGCGATGTCTCCGGCCAGGCGAGCGTGCAACTGGGAGCAAGGTGAGTGGGCCAGGCCCGCCGCAAGGCGGTTTGGTCTCATCGCAGCGGCGACGGCGACGCCAGGTAACACCTGGCAGGCCAGGAGCTGCCAGCGCATCGTCCCGTTGGGGTGTGGCGCTGAGACAGATGACGGTCAACAGAATCGGGGGTATGTATCAATCCTTGCATCGTGAAGGCCAGGGGGTGGAGCTTCCGCCAGACTGGCTGGCAGGCGTTAGCCGCGCCGACGTGGCGGAATTGGCAGACGCGACAGACTTAGGATCTGTTGCCCTACGGGGTGTGGAGGTTCAAATCCTCTCGTCGGCACTCAACTTATGATATCCTCGACTGCTCACCAAACCGTCGCTGTGATCCCCAGGCCCAAACTCAATCCGTATGCAGAGCACAGTCCCGCGCTCACGTGCTGTCGTGGGCGCGGAAACCATGCGCATGAGCAAGCAAGCTGACCTTGCAGGTCAAGCCCAGTATTGCCGCCATGCCACAAGGAGAATCGTGATGCGGCGATCTGAACCGCACGGTAGGCGCCTTCCCCACGGGAAGCCGAGTACACCGCTGAATGTTGCCACCGCCACGCCCGGCGCCGGCGCGGCGCCCTCTGTCCGCCACGCCCCTGACTTCGGCCCACAGGTGGTCATCTTCGACCCGAGCATGCCCCTAAGTCAGATTCAGGCCCGGCTCGATGCCATCGCCGCGCAGCAAGTTGACAGCGAAATGGGGATCGGGCGCTATGCCGTGCTGTTCAAACCCGGCGCCTACGGCAGCGCTGAGCACCCACTTGTCTTCCAGGTCGGCTACTACACTGACGTGGCCGGCCTGGGCGCATCACCCACCGATGTCGTCATCAACGGCCACGTGGATGTCTATAACCGCTGTTACGCTCCCGACAGGTGCCTTGCCCTCACCAATTTCTGGCGCTCCCTGTCCAACCTGACGATCCACGTCATGGGCGCCGCGGGCTGCCGCGCCGCAGGCAACTTCTGGGCCGCCTCACAGGCCGCTCCGCTGCGCCGCGTCCACATCACGGGCGGCGACCTCTTGCTCCAGGATCACTGCACAGCCGGCCCCCAGTACGCCAGCGGAGGCTTCATCGCCGATTCGCAGGTCGGCTTCGTCGCCAACGGCCAGCAGCAGCAGTACTTCGTGCGCGACAGCGTGATCGCTGGCTGGTCCAACGGCGCCTGGAACCAGGTCTTTGCCGGCGTCGTGGGCGCACCGCGGCAGTCGTTCTCCACCACGCCGCGCGATCCACAGCCCTACACAACCCTGGACGTCAGCCCGGTCACGCGCGAAAAGCCGTTTCTGTCTGTTGATTCCTCCGGCCGCTATTATGTCTTCGTCCCTGCGCTGCGCCATCACGCCGTCGGTACGACCTGGGCCAACGGGCCAACCGCCGGCACGTCGCTCCCGATCGAGCTCTTCTT
The DNA here is from genome assembly GCA_044228345.1 of Anaerolineae bacterium. GTDB lineage: Bacteria > Chloroflexota > Anaerolineae > SSC4 > Amarolineaceae > Amarolinea. The sequence goes on from JBGAVB010000334.1 coordinate 3,401, forward strand.
C
>JBGAVB010000335.1:0-3378 GCA_044228345.1 Anaerolineae bacterium
CTACATCGCCGGTCAAGGCCCGGGTACAGTGATCACGGAAAACCAGATTCGTGAGCGCCTCGGCATCGTGCAGCCCTACGTGAAGTGGGTGCGGACATTCTCCTGCACCGAGGGAAACGAGTTGATCCCGCGCATCGCCGCTGAGTATGGGCTGAAAACCATCGTCGGCGCCTGGTTGGGTGAGGATCGCGCCAAAAACGAGCTTGAGCTCAATCAAGCCATTGAAGTGGCTCGCGCTGGCTATGCGGACCTGCTGGCAATCGGCAACGAGGTGCTGCTGCGCGATGAAATGCCGGAGTCCGAGCTGATTGACTATATTGATCGCGCCAGGCAAGGCGCGCCGGGCGTCCCCGTCGGGTATGTGGACGCCTACTTCAAGTTTGTTGATCACCCGCAAGTGAGCGCGGCGTGCGATGTGATTTTCGCCAACTGCTACCCGTTTTGGGAGGGCTATCCGGCCGAACATGCCCTGGTGTACATGAAGGAAATGTACCGCCGGGCTGTCAATGCCGGCAAGGGCAAAAAGGTGATTATCAGCGAGACCGGTTGGCCCAATCTCGGCACGCCTGTGCGCGCGGCGGCGCCTTCATTCGAAAACGCCATTCGCTATTTCATCAACACCTACCAGTGGGTTGAGGAAGAAGGCGTTGACATTATCTACTTCTCTGCTTTTGACGAGCCGTGGAAAACAGCGGATGAAGGGGACGTGGGCGCGTACTGGGGGCTTTGGGACAAGGATGGTTTGTTGAAGTATGTCTAGCGCGCTCGACAAACGGCGAATCATCGCACAGGTCATCAGACAAAACCCCGGCCGGGCCATCTGCTACTCTGGATACCGTGAGGGCCAGGACCCTCGCCGGGGAATCTTCCCAAGCGAGGCGGAGATTCGAGAAGACCTCCTGATGCTGGCCGACTTTTGGTCCTTCATCAGGCTGTACGATTGCAGCCAACACGCTGCAACCACGCTCAAGGTGATCCGTGATGAGGGTTTGCCTCTGCGGGTGATGCTAGGGGTGGACCTGGCCGCCGAAATGAGCAATCCAAACTGCCCATGGGGGGCCGAGTTCAGCGACGAAACACTCTCGGCCAATCGGCAATTGAACCATGAGCAGGTTGAGCGACTCATCGCACTGGCCAATGCCTACCGTGACATCGTCTTTGCGGTGTCTGTGGGCAATGAAGCCAGTGTGGAATGGACAGATCACATGGTCTCGGTGGACAGCCTGGTTGCCTACGCTCGCCGCGTCAAGAACGCGGTCTCACAGCCGGTGACGTTCTGCGAAAACTATGTTCCCTGGGTTCAGAAGCTGCAGCCTTTGGTCGCTGAACTCGATTTCATCTCGGTTCACAGCTACCCGGTCTGGGAATACCGCACGATTGACGACGCCCTGGCGTACACCAAACAAAACTATGACTCGGTCGCAAGTCACTTTCCGGATAGGCCGATTGTGATCAGCGAAGCCGGCTGGACGACCGCTTCCAACGGCCGCGGCATTGATCCAGCCAACGCGTCCGAAGCGTTCCAGGCCCGGTACTACGAGCAGTTGATGGCATGGACAACGGCAGAAAAGATCCTGACCTTCGTTTTCGAAGCCTTTGATGAGCCGTGGAAGGGGTCATCCGATCCGCAGGAGCCTGAAAAACACTGGGGACTTTTCTATGTGGATCGCACGCCAAAACTGGTCATGCAGCGTTTGGTGACAGGCGCAGCTTGAACTCGCCCTACCGCACCATGTCGAGCATGACCTTTGCCACTGTGGGGGGGTGGAGGAGCATGTTGGCGTAGTTGGCGTTGGCCATCGGGCATGAGCATTCTTTGTTGGCGATGCTCTGCCGCAGCTTGGCCATCGGCTCGCCGAACCAGATGGGCGCCAGGTCATAACCGGTCTGGCGCAGGTTGCCCACCGGCTCGGCGCGGATGCAGCAGCTCCAGATGTCGCCGTTGGGTGCGATGTGCGCGCTGGCCCAACCGGCGTAGCAGTCAATTACCTGCGTGCGTTCCTGTAGGGTGCGCTTTGCCAACTGGTAATACTGCGCGCGGAAGGCCTGCGTGAAGCGCGCAATGCCCTTGACCGGTTTCTGCCGCGCCTGTGCGCTGAGGAAATCGGCAATCGGCGCGTACTGCTCGGCCAATGGGGTGATGCCCCAACCCACCGTATCCAACTCGACGCGCTCCTCGGCTACTTCGGTGATGTAAGAGTCCGGCTCCAGCTTCTGCAGACCGGCGTAGGTTTCCTCGAACAGGTGAATGTTGAAGCGCGAAATCACGGTGTGAATGGTGAGCACCAGGTTCTTGAAGCGCGGCTGCAGGGCCTTGAGCAGCGCCCACGTGCGCATCGAACGCTCCCAATTGCCGTTGACCCCGCGGATGTCGTCATGCACATCGCCCAGGCCGTCCAGGCTGAGGTTGATGCCGATGCTGCTGGTAGGGCACGCCGCGCAGATGCGCTCCACGCGCTCGACCACGCGCTCGCTGAGCAGGCCGTTCGTGGGAATGGTGATCACCTCCGGGTGACATTCCTGGTAGCCCGCAATCACCAGCTCATCCAGGTCAGGCCGCAGGAAAGGCTCGCCGCCGGTGAAGGTCATGTAAACCGGGGAGCGGCCCAGCTTCTGAAAGACCTGGTCCCACTCGGCGAGGGTCAGGTCGTCGTTGGGTTTCCGCCAGACGTCGCAGGTGCGGCACTTGCTGTTGCAGCGGTAGCTGATGCTGATGACCACGCTGAACGGGTACATGCGCGGCCAGCCAAAGCGCCGAAACGCCCAATAGGCTGGCAGTTTCGGAATTAAGCTAATCATAGTCAGCCTATCCCAACGGCCGAATAGTACCCAACCCCAGGCCGCGACCCCGAATGGAGTGCAGCGCTTTCTGCGTCAGCAGGAGGGGATGGCGCGCCCAGAAGCGCCAATCGTTCAACACGCGCTGCACCTTGAGCTGCCAGCCGTTGTTGATGTCATCCACAAACGCCATCATGTCGGTCACAATTTCGCTGAAGCGTTCACGCGAGATATTCTGCACGAAGTGGTTCTCCGGGCTTTGATGGCTGAATCGGCTCCAGTCAATTTTGGCCGGCAGCAGGTTGAGCCGTTTCGCCACCTCATGCTGCGGCGTGCCCGGATAGGGGGTGAAGATGGACATGATGATGTGATTGGGCTTGATTTCCTGCATGAAGCGTTTGGTGGCTTCGATGTCTTCCTCGGTTTCTTCCGGGAAGCCCATCATGAAGAACGCTGACCAGTTCAGCTTGTACTTGGTCATGAGCTGGCTGGCTTCCACGACGCGCTCCGGTGTGGTGGCCTTGTCAATCAGCTTCATCATGCGGGCGCTGCCCGTCTCCACGCCAATGTCCACGCCGCTGCAGCCCGATTTCTTCATCC
>JBGAVB010000336.1:0-3373 GCA_044228345.1 Anaerolineae bacterium
TTGGCTTCACGCTGACCGAGACGCCGGGAGATGCGATCGTGAAGGCGGAATTGATCCTCTAGCCAGTATTACCATCCGCTGGATTGTGCCCACCGGCAATCCAGCGGATGGCGATACGGGCCGGCAATCCAGCGTGAATGTGACACAATCCGCCGGAGGGTGCGCCCTGTTTCCACTCAAACCCGGTCCTCGCGGCAGCAGCCAATCAAACCTGGTCATGGCGGAAGCAGCTGACCACATGGTCGTTGACCATGCCCGTTGCCTGCATAAACGCGTAGCAGATCGTGGAGCCGACGAACTTGAAACCGCGCCGCTGCAGATCTTTGCTCATTGCATCCGAGATGGGTGTGTGCGTTGGCAGATCGCGCAGATCTTGCCAGGCATTGCGCACGGGTTGACCGCCCACGAATTGCCAGATATAGGCGTCGAAGCTGCCAAATTCCCCTTGCAGCGCCAGGAAGGCCTGGGCGTTGTGGATGGCGGCGGCGATTTTGAGCCGGTTGCGCACAATGCCCGGGTTGGCTAAGAGCGCGGCCACGTCGCTGGCATCGTAGGCGGCTATTTTAGTCGCATCGAAGCCCGCGAAGGCCAGCCGGAAGTTGGCCCGCTTGTTCAGGATGGTTGACCAACTCAACCCCGCCTGCATACCTTCCAGGATCAGCATCTCGAAGAGCCGGCCGTCGTCATGCAGCGGCACGCCCCATTCCTCATCGTGATAAGCCAGATAGAGCGGGTTGGACGTCGCCGCCCATGCGCAACGTGTGAGCATCGGTTCTCCTTTGTCTTGTCGCCTGGCGCCATGTGGATCAATTCCCCAAGGCGCGCGCATGTCGTGGGCGAATACGCTGCCCATAAAGAACAACCAACAGGCGCGGACTTGCGTTTGCGGCTTGTTCGGCGCTCAGTGGGCGCCGGCGATCGCAACCTAGTTCCGGGCTGCCTGAGCAAGCGCTGCGCTGAAGGACAATCGCACGAAGCCCCCGACCGTTTGAGGAAATGCAAACGGATGGAGTAGAATCCGTTGAAGGATGCCAATGGCTGATCGTACGGACCAGGAGGCCAGATGACAATGATGGATGAGACGACAATGGCCTGGCTGCTGGCGGGAGACCCAGCCATTCGCTGGCAAACCGGCCGTGACTTGTTGGATGAATCGCCGACCCGCTGGGAGGCCGACCGGGCGCAGGTTGCGCTGACCGGCTGGGGCGCGCGGCTGCTGGCTCACCAAGACCCGACCGGCACGTGGGGCGGCGGGCTGTACTCCCCCAAGTGGATTTCGACCACGTACACCTTGTTGACGCTGCGTCACCTGGGTCTGCCGCCGGACAACGCGCAGGCGCAGGCTGGCTGTGCGCTGCTGCTGGACAAAGGTTTTTATCACGATGGCGGCATCAACTTCTTCAAGTCGTACAAGTACAGCGAAACGTGCGTCACCGGCATGGTGTTGGCGCTGCTCAGTTACTTTCGTTGTCTGGATGACCGCGTGCCGCAGATCGTCACACATCTGCTCGGCCAACAGATGGACGACGGCGGCTGGAACTGCCAACGGCCGCACGGCGCCACGCACGGCTCGTTCCACACCACGCTGTCGGCGCTGGAAGGCTTACACGAGTATGCACTGCTTGTCCCATCCGACACGGGTAGATTGCAGGAAGCTGTGGCGGGGGCGCACGAGTTTTTGCTACGGCATCGTCTCTACCGCTCGCACCGCACAGGCAAAGTGGCTGATCCGGCCCTGGCGCGCATCTATTTTCCGCCGCGCTGGCGCTACGATTTTCTGCGCAGCCTCGATTACTTCCAGTGGGTCCACGCGCCCGCCGATGAGCGCATGACGGATGCCATTGATCTCCTCCTGAGCAAACGCACCGCCGATGGCCGCTGGAAGCAGGGACGAAATTGGGCTGGCCGCGTGTTCTTCGAAATGGATGCCGTGGGTCAGCCCGGCCGCTGGAACACCCTGCGCGCCCTGCGGGTCCTGCGCTGGTGGCAGCGGTCGTCCGGCGGCTGAGGGCGCGGCGTTTCGGCGACGCTCGCATGATGGACAAGCCAAGAGAGCATAACCCACGGTTGAGCGCCGCGGGTTTCGTTTGCTGCTTATCTGGCGATTTCCTGCTGTATCTCGATGTACTTTTTGTAACTGTCCACTTGCAGTTGTCAAATGCTTTCGATTACAGATCATAGCGACTTGGGTGCAGCGGCAATCTCTTGACTGCCGCTGCACCGTGGCTGAAATCCTATTTCAACGCAGGCGCGGACCTGGCCGCGGCGGCATCGAGCGCGGCTTGCGCACTGACATCGGTGAAGAAGACCGCTTCGATGGCAAGGCCAATCTCGCGCGAAACCGCGGTGTAGGCCGGCACATTGGGCCGCACGACGGCGACCGCCATTTGATCCAGGATAACTTGCGCCTGTGGGGTTTGCTTGAGGTAATCCTGGTAGGCAGCCGACTGCACCACCGATTGTCGCAATGGCAGATAGCCGCTGGCGGTGCTCCAGGCCAGGTTGATTTCGGGGCTGGTCATCCAGCGGACGAATTCCCAGGCTGCGGCCTGGTCTTTGGCGCCGCTGAGAATGGCTAGATTGGCGCCGCCGACGCCGGTAGCGGCGCGTTTGTGCGCGGGCAGGGGCGCCATGCCCAGGTTGTCTGCGCCCACGGCCTTGCGCAGCGCGCTCAGGCGCGCGGTGGAGACGATGGTCATGCCCACCTTGCCGCTTTCGAAGCCGTTGTCCGGCGGAGTCACCGGCAGCGCGCGTTCTTTCTTTGCCAGGTCAATCCAGAATTGCAGCGCCTCGACGCCGGCCGGCTCGTTGAAACGCACCGCTTTGAAGTCATCGCTGAAGAGCGCGCCATCGTTTTGCCACAGAAAAGCCAACCAGTAGTAGACATTACCTTCGTTAGCCTTGAGCGGCATGGTGAGGCCCCACTGCTCCGGCGTACCGTTGGCGTCGGCGTCGCGGGTGAGCTGATGCGCCGTTGCAGCCAGCATTTCCCACGTGGCTGGCGGCTGGTTGGGGTCGAGGCCAGCCTGCTGGAACAGCGCCTTGTTGTAGTAGAGCGCGATGTTGCTCAGCGCAAAGGGCATAGACCACAGCTTGCCCTGGTAACTGGCCGTCTGCCAGGCTTTGTCCCAGATGTCGCTGCGGTTCAAGGTGGCGTCTTGGGCCACGAAGTCATCCAGGCTGACGAGCGCGCCGGCGTCGGCCAGCTCGGACGACCAGAATTGGTCAATCTGCGCGATGTCCGGCCCGGATTTGGCCGCCAGCGCCGTGACGAGTTTTTCGCGCATCGTGAAGAGCGTGCCGCCGTAGCTCGGCTCGATCTGAATGGCGGGATGGGTTTGGTTGAACTGCTGCACCAGGCCCTCGAACGTTT
>JBGAVB010000337.1:0-3358 GCA_044228345.1 Anaerolineae bacterium
CTGGGGCTGGTGGCGCGTCATTCGTCCCGCCGATGATCCGCAGACCTCCCCAACGCCCACCGTGGCTGCGGCCGTGATAGGCATTACGCCCGCGCCGCCAGTCATTTCGAAGCCTCCGCCTACCACGCCCGCCTCCAGCCGGTTGTATCGGATCCAGCAAACCGAAAAAGGCACAAACAGCCTGGTGGTGTCCAATTCGCGGGTGGGCAATGTGATCCGCCGACTACCGGTCGGCAACGCGGCGCAGTTCACGCTGTCGCCCGATGGGTCCAGGCTGTACGTGGCCGACTTCACCACCGCGGACGGTGCGCAGGGCCGTCTACGCCTGTTCGACACCCGCTCGTGGACCATGCTGCGCCAGACCGAGCTTCGCAACCGCGTACGTTTGCCGCGCAACGCCGGTCCGCCCGCGTTGATCATGGCGCCAGATGGCGCGGCCCTCTACGCGCAACGCCTGGTAAGTCAGACCTTCGCGATTGACCAGTTCGATCCGGCTACCGGCGAGCAGGTCATTGCCAGCGTTGTCGGCCCGCTGACCAACGAGGCGGGCTGCACGGGCGCGCGCTTTGTCTTCGCTGCCCCCGATGGCCGTTGGTTGTATGACCTCTGTCGTAACGGCCTGATGCACTTCAACGACCTGCAGCGGCACACCGTCAACCGCCGTCTGAGGGTGCCATTGGGGCGGAGCCAGGCGTCTGCGTCACCCAGCATCGCCGGCGCCGTGATGTCGGCCGATGGTCAATTCTTGATCGCGGTCAGCGAGGACGGCATTCTCAGCGAAGTAGATTTGGCGGTCGGCCGCGTGGCGAGCGAAGTGCACCTGCCGCTGCAGGCCGGGCATCGCGTAATGCCGTTTCAGGTGGCGCAACTTGAGACGCCGCCCACCCTGGTTTTGGGCCTGAGCCACGGCAGCGAAGGCGATGCTGGGCTGGCGAGCGAAATCTGGTTCTATAACCTGGAGACGCAGGCGCTGGAGAATCAATGGCTGGTTGATCCTCCGTTTGCCAACCTGGCTGTCAGTCCCGATCGGTGGGATTCTGTAAACCCGCTGTCCAGCGCGCTTGTGCGCAGCAACGACCATGTGCTGGTGACCAGCGATCCATACGGCCAGCAGATCGTGATCTACGATCTGGCGACCGGCCAAAAGCTGCGCACCTTGTCCGAAACGGGCAGTGCGTGGTCCAGGCTGGTGATTGCGCCTGCGCCGCTTGTAGTCGAGCCTGACGCCGCCCGCTCGCACGAGTGGCTGTACCTGGTAGATAGGAAGAGTGAAGGGCGCAGCGCCAGCGTTCATGTGCTGGATGCTGATCGCAACGAGCAGAGGTTGGTGCTGACGGCGACCCTGGGAGGTTGGATAGATGCTGCCGTCACCCACCAAGGCAGCCGATTGTGGCTGCTGGACGCGCGTGATGAGCCAGGGGTGGGTAGCCTGCGCCTGGTGGACGCAGCCAGCGGGGCTGAATTATCACGCACGCCGGCGCCCATCCTGCCCACGCAAGCGGCGCCTGACGACTGGCTGCCGCTCATCAGCAGCGGTTTCGATGACAACGTGTTTGTGCAGCGGGCTGTGCCAATCAGCGACTCGGTGTGGATAGAGAATTATCTGGTGGGGTCAGCCGGGGGTGTACGACGCCAGGAGGAGCCGCCATTCTGGTACAGGACACCCCTGTGTGGTCCCTCGCACCTGGTTGTGCGTCATGCGCCACGGCAGCTGCTGGCGCTCTGCCAGGTTGACAATCAAGCAGCGCGCCTGACCTTGCTGTCGCCGGACAACCATCTGCCAGCACCGTGGTTGGATCTGCCTGCGCGGCTGCGCGTACGCAGCGCCGTGCTCTCGCCGGATGAATCGGTGCTTTACGTGCTTGCCGATGGCCCGGCCGTGCTGCCCGTTCACCTCGATGGCCTGCGAGCCGAAGCTCCCGTCTTTCTTGCCATGTTCGACGTCGTCGGCCAGCCGCGCGGCCAACCCGCGCTCAACAGCGATGGCAGCATCCTTTACTTTGCCGTGACCTTCCCGTCCGGGCCAATTGACTTCAATGCACTGCTGGGCAGCATTTGGGTCGTGGACACACAAAATTGGCGGCTCAAGGTTCGGATGGGAGCCGAGCGCATGTTCATTGACCTGGGCCTCAGCCAAGATGATCAACGCCTGTACGCGCTCGAAGGAAGGGCCGCGGCCCAACCTGCGCCAACGCATGACGTGTACGTCTTCGACACGCTGCGCAATGTATTGATCGGTCAGATACCAGGGGCGGTCCTCGACCCAATCCGCTTGATTGTCGCTCCCGCGCCGCCGTGAGGCGATGAATTCCTGTTCACAGGTGAAGGCTGTGGCGAGCAAAAAGCCGCAAGGCCACAAGCTGCGCTTGCGACTATGACACAAAAAAGGAGCAGGACAACATTGTCCTGCTCCTTCTATCGGCCAGCCTGGCGGCAGAATCATTCCTTCGGTGTCTGGCTCCGCAGGAGAGCCAATTCCGCCCGCAGGCGCGCCAGCTCAGCCTCTGCTTGATCAGCACGCTGCGTTTCGGTCTGCGCACGCTGCGCCTCGACCTGCGCGCGCTGCGTTGCGGTCTGCGCACGACGCGCCTCAACCTGCGCCTGGGCCAACGCTTCGTTGATCGTGGGAATGCTTTGCCCTGTCGCCGGGTCTACCAGGCGCAGCATCTCATTCTCAGGGCGCAGAATCAATCCCAACTCATCGCTCAGCAGCGTACCATCGGCGGCCAGTGGAAGCGGCGCATAGAAGCGATCGCTCAGGCGGAATCCCTGCAAGCGCGGGTCGAGGTACTCTCCCAGTGGATCAAAAAGAAAATACTCTTTGACGCCTAACTGTTCGTATAGCACCCGTTTCGAGCCAATATCCTCGTCGCGCGTGTCGCGTGACGAAATCTCGAAGATGACGCATGGGGCTACCTTTTCCTCCCACAGCTTGTAGACACGTCGGGAATGTCGAGGAACGCCCTTCACGACAAACACATCGGGCACCTTGAAGATGCGCGGCCTGCCTTCCACGTAGTAGAAGAGCATGTCCGCAGCGACATAGACCTGTTCGTCGGCGCGAAAAACGTAGCGCAGAGCCTCGCGCAGGTACAGTATCACGGTAATATGCCAGTCGGTCTCGCCCATAGGTTTGCCGTCCGATTCGGGATAGTAGATTTCGGCTTTGGATGCTTTGCGGGGCGCGCTAACGCCCACAGGCAGCCGATGGGTTGGCTGTGCAGTTGGTGGATTGACAGTTTTAGCAATGCTCATGATGGTCATTCCTCATTAGCCAGGCAGACTGGATTATAAACCCAAACTAGCAGCGAGTCAATGTCATTGATCGGTCGGGGGGTGCATTTCAGTTTGGGGGTGG
>JBGAVB010000338.1:0-3354 GCA_044228345.1 Anaerolineae bacterium
GGGGCGGGGGCCGCGGGCATCCGGGCCATGGCCGGCTCGGTCTGGCGGGGTTGCAGGCGGGGGGCGCCGGGGCCGAAGGAGAGATACGCGGGGTCGAAGCCGGGCGGCGGCGGCGCCGGCCGGTAGCCGGTTGCCGCGTTGGCAGCAGGCGCCGCTTGTGGATACGCGCCGATTTCCTGGCCGGCGTCATCCACGAAGTCATCCGTAAAGTCATCATCGGCTTCATCCATGGCGTCGTAGGCAAGCGGTGCGGGAGGGCGCATGTCCATGACGGGCAGCGGCTCCTCCGGCGGAAGATTGGCTTCCAGCACAGAGGGCGGCGGTCGGCGGCGCGAAACAATCCACCAGGCCAAGAGACCCAAACCTGCGCCGATGATCGCAACGCCAAGCAGTAAGACAAACAGCGTGATCAGGCTGCTGTTCGACTCGATGCTTCCCTGCGCCGGGGATGCCGTGGGCGTGGCCTGTTTGGTTGGCGCGGCGGCCGGCGCGGCCCGTATCGCCGCAACAAGAGCCTGCACCGTCTGCGCCTGTCGGCCGCGATTTTCAGCTTGATAACGCGCCGCCAGCCGATCAAGCAGGACGCCTGCTTCGTCTGGCTTCCATTCGTTGAGGCGTGTTTGAGCCAAACCCAGATCGCCGTTGGCTGCGAAAGAGTCAGCCACGGCCGACAGGTAGTTATTCTGCGCGCCTTCTCGCAAGTCACGCAGGTTGGCGTTTGTCCACTTCACCGGGAACAGTCCCCAGCCCAAGACAAACAGACCGACGAGCAGGCCGGCGATGAATACCATGAGAAGCGTAAGCCAATGACGATTCGTGGTGAGTCCGTTCATAGGGCGGTGTTTCCTCCTGTTCCTTCCCGGGTCGAACGCAGTTGTGACTGTTGGGCAGAGCGTCGGGCGGGCAACTGGGTGCATTTCGGAATAGGGGCGGGTCGGGCGATTGAAATCGCTGCAACCACTGCAAAGCCTCCCTTCGGAGGCTGCACCCCCAAACTGAAATGCACCCCGGGCAACTCCGCGACGCGCACGGGTCAGATCACAACCTGCATCAAGACATGGTCAACGCCATAACGGCTTTCTGCGCGTGCAGACGATTTTCGGCTTCGTCATACACCACACTCTGCGGGCCGTCAATGACACTATCGGTCACTTCGATGTTGCGATCGGCGGGCAGACAGTGCATGTAGATGGCGTCGTCCTTGGCCAACGCCATACGGCGATCGTCCGTTATCCAACTCGTGTATTTCTTGGCGATTTCGGCCGCCTGCTTGCCGTCTTCTGTGGTCAACAGACAGCCCCAGCTCTTGGGATAGACCACATCAGCGTCGGTAAAGGCTTCGTCCATGTCGTGCGTGATGCTGAAACTGCCGCCGTAGCGTTTGGCATTGTCCTGCGCCTCTTGCAGCAGATGGGGCATCAACTTGTACTCCGGGGGATGCGCCAGCACCACATCCATGCCAAAGCGGCTCATCTGGATGATGAGAGACTGCGGTACGGAGATAGGCTTGACGTAGCTGGCGGCGTATGCCCAGGAGACGGCGATCTTCTTGCGCCGGAGGTCTTTGCCCTTCTTCTCCATGATGGTCATCAGGTCGGCCAGGATTTGGAAGGGATGATAGACATCGCACTGCATGTTGAGCACGGGCGAGCGGCTGGCCGCAGCCACCTCACGGAGGTACTTGTTGCCGAAGTTCCAGTCACACTGGCGGATGGCAATGCCGTCGAAGTAGCGGCCGTAGATTTCGCCAATCTCCTTGGCCGTGTCGCCGTGGCTGATCTGCGTAGTCTGCGATTCGATGAAGGCCGCATGACCGCCGAGCTGCGCCATGCCAGCCTCGAAAGAGCCGCGGGTGCGCGTGCTGGTGAAGAAGAAGAGCATCGCCAGCACCTTGTCGCGCAAATAGGCATGGGGCAGGTTCAACGCCCGCATGCGCTTCAGGTCAAACGCCACATCAAGCGCCGTCTCGATCTCTTCGCGCGTCCAGTCGGTGTCGCCGATGAAGTCGCGTCCGCGTAAGTTCGTTTGCATCAAAGTTCTCCCTTCAACAGCACTGGCAGCAAGGCGTAGAATTCGGTCGCCTTGACCACGTCAGCGAAGCTGTTGCTGTCGTTAACGGTGTGTGCGGTGGTCTCGTCGCCAGGACCAAAGCCGATGCTCGCAATGTTAGCCTTGCCCATCCAGTAGACGCCGTTGGTGCTGAAGTCCCACTTGCTGGTGGGCGCGGCAGGCAGTCCGATGGCCGTGCGCGCCGCCTGACCAGCCTGCACCAGCGCATGGTTTTCATCCAACGCCCAGGCTGGATAGTATTTGTCAACGGGAAAGACAAAACCGGTGTAACTGGGGATGTCGTAGAAGAGCATCTCGACCTTGGTGTCGCCCGCGGCCTGATTGGCCGCCGGGATCAAACGCTGAACCTGCGCAATCGCTTCGTCCTTTGACTCGCCAAAGGTGACGCGCCGATCAATAAAGATAGTCGCCTCATCGGGCACCGCGTTCAGGCTGGCCGTCTGCACCCTGATGTCTGAAACCGTGATCTTCCCATGTCCCAGGAACGGATCATCGCCTAGCTGCGGCTCCAGGTCGCGGATGGCCGCAATGATCGGCAGCAGTTTGTAGATGGCGTTGTCGCCCAAGTGATTGGACGCCGCGTGCGCGCTGCGGCCCTTGGCCACGACCTTCATTTCCACGCGGCCCTTATGCCCGCGATAAACCTGCATTTTGGTCGGCTCGCCAATCACGACAAAATCGGGGCGCACCTTGGGATCCACTTCGACGAAGGTATTGGGGGCAATGCCATCGCAGTCCTCTTCCATATTGCCGAACATATAACAGGTGAATCCGTCGAGCAGGCCGAGGTCGCGGGCAATAGCCAGGCCATAGACCATACCGGGCGTGGAGCCTTTTTCGTCGCCGGCGCCGCGGGCAAAAAGAACACCGTCTTCAACCTTACCCTGGAAGGGATCCCATTGCCAGGCATCAGGGTCGGCAATGCCTACGGTGTCAATATGGGTGTCATAGACGATCACGCGCGGGCCGCTGCCGATCCGGCCCATGATGTTGCCCATCTTGTCGAAGCGCACCTCATCATAACCCAGCTTCTCCATTTCCTGGGCGATGCGTTTGCCGACGGCTTCGATCTGCCCGGCGATGCTGGGAATCGCGCAAATTGCACGAAAGAAGGCGCTGATGGATTCCTGCTGCGCGGCCACGCGCTTTTGAATTTCTGCCACCGTCGTTGGTGAAGGCTGCTGTACCATTATCGTGCTCCTCGCTTCTGAAGTGTTCGTGAGCAGAGGGATTGTACAAACAAAGTACAATGCTTCGCTGCTTTTACAGACATATGATACATTG
>JBGAVB010000339.1:0-3353 GCA_044228345.1 Anaerolineae bacterium
GCCAGTCGCACCGCGGCATGCACGGCGGTGTTCATGCCCGGCGCCGCCGCGCCGGCTGTGAGAATGGCGAGGCGCAGGCGTCGCTGACCGGGCTGCGGTGCGTGCGGTAAGGCCCGCAGCAGCGTGCGAAACGTGCGGTGCGCCTCATTGAAGCTGTTGCCCCGCAGATTCATCGCGCGTTCGTAGTCGTGCGCGGCGATGGCCTTGGGCACTTCACGTGTCTGTGCCACGCACTCCATCAGCGGATGGCGCCGGATGCGGTTATAGCGCATGCCGATCATTTGCGGTTCGCTCTCCGGCCCGGCCGCCAGCAGCTCATCCACGGCCGCCGAGCCGACCAGGGTGCTCATCCAGCGATCGAACGCGCTGGGCGCGCCGCCGCGCTGAATGTGGCCCAAGATGGAGACGCGCACGTCTTCGCGTAAGCGCTCAACCAGCACCTGGCGCACATGCTCGCTGGTGATGGGATTGCCGTTACGGTCGCGCGCACCCTCGGCAATGACGACGGTCAGGTCGCGGCGGCCTGCGGCGCGGCCGGCCTTGAGGACGTCGCACATGTGGGTTTCCCAATCATCTGTGTCGGGCGGGTTTTCCGGGATCAGGCAGTATTCAGCGCCGCTGGCTAGCGCGCTCATCAGGGCCAGGTAGCCGCAGTTGCGCCCCATCACCTCTACGACGAAGCTGCGCTGATGGCTGGCCGCGGTGCTGCTGATCTGATCGAGCGCGGTGGTGATGCGGTGCAGCGCGGTGTCCGCGCCGATCGTCATGTCGGTGCCGTAGAAATCGTTGTCAATGGAGCCGACCAGGCCGACGATGCTGAGGTACGCGTGGCGCGCCGCCAGCTCAGCCGACGCCGCGCCGCTCTGCACCAACTCAGCCAGCAGCGAGGTCCATTCCTGACGAAACTCGTTCGCCCCCGTCAGACTGCCGTCGCCGCCAATGACCACCAGGCGGTCAATGTCACGCTCCAGCAGGTGCTTGGCCGCCAGCAGCCGGCCTTCTCGTTTGCGGAACGCAAGGCAGCGCGCCGTGCCGATCACCGTGCCGCCGCGCTGCATGATGCCGCTTACGTCATCCCAGGTCATCTGGCGGATGCGATCTCCACCGTCCACCATCCCCTGGTAGCCTTCCAAGATGGCGTAGACCGCGACCCCGCGGTTCAGCGCCGTACGAACCACCGCGCGCAGCGCCGCGTTCATACCGGGCGCGTCGCCGCCGCTGGTGAGGACCCCAATCGCCGTTACGGGCGTGTTTGACATCTTCGTTTCTCCCCAGGCAGTTTACCTCATCCTGGCAGGAGGTCATTCGTTACCAGGACTTACGCCACAGAGGCTCCTAGCTGGTCTGCGACCTGACCCGGACAAGCCGGAACCACATGGCTTCAACGCAAAGGCGCAGCGAGGCAAAGACGCGAATAAAGAAAACTGTGTGCGCCTTCGAGTCTTTGCGTCTCTGCGTTAGAATTTCTTGCTCTTCGAGCATCCAAACGAGGATCGCAGACCTCTCTGGAAAACTTGCGTGCGTAAGTCCTGGTTACGTTGGCGACGCCCTGTCGGGCGATGGCGCTGGTTAGCGGGCGAGCAGCGCGGCGGTTTCGGCCAGACGCGTTGAGTAGCCCATCTCGTTGTCGTACCATGCGGCAACGGAGAGCAGATCGCCCTGCACCACAGTCAGCGGCAGGTCCACAATGGACGAGTGCGGGTCGCCCACGATGCGGGACGAGGCCCACTCATCTTCCAACACGCCCATGATGCCCTTCAGCGGCGCCACGGCGGCGGCCTGGCGGAAGGCGTCGTTGACCTCTTGCGCGGTCACTGGCCGCTCGGTGAGCAGGTTCAGCTCGGCGATGCTGCCGGTGCGGGTGGGCACGCGGTACGCCTTGCCGGTGATCTTCAGGCCCTGCCAGATGAACGCCAACGCGCGCGCGGCGCCTGACGAGGACGGGATGATGTTCTCGGTCGCGGCCCACGAATCGCGGCGGTCCTTCATCGGCTGGTCCGTGAGCGACTGCGTGTTGGTGTACGCGTGGATGGTCGAGAAAAGCCCGTACTTGATGCCGAAGTTTTCGATGACCACCTTGACGACCGGGGCGAGCGCGTTGGTGGTGCAGCTCGCCATGCTGACGATCTTGTGCTTCGCCGGGTCGAAGGTGTCAAGATTGATGCCCGGCAGCAGCACGGCGTCGCAGTCTGCCTGCGTCTTGCTCGGCGCGCTGACCAGCACCCGCTTGGCGCCGGCATCGAGATGAGCCTGCGCGCCCGCGCGCGTGGTGGCGCGGCCGGTGCAGTCAATCACCAGGTCAATGTCCAGCGCCCGCCAGTCGGGCAGGGCCTTCATCGAATCAAAGTAGAGAATCTCGCGCCCGCCGATGACGAAGCCATTGCTCGTTGCCTTGACGTCTTCGCCCCAGCGGCCGTAGTTGGAGTCAACCTCGAACAACGCCGCCAACGTCGGAATATCTTTGATGTCCGAAATCGAGACCGGTGTGAACAGGTTGTTCTTGAGCGCTACCTTCATCAGCGAACGCCCAATGCGACCAAAACCGTGGATTGCAATCCGTGCCATGAGAATGTTCCTTTCCTGATTCATCTGGTTAGCGAATCGTATCGCCCTGGGATATTGTAACATGAGTCTAGCCAGAATGCCATCTGGCAAGGCAACCGTGTACGAGGTTCGGGAAACGGCGGTTGCGGCCTGCAAACGAATGTGATAGAATGACCATCGCCTCGACCTTGCGCGAGGTCTCTTCGGAAAAAGCATCCATTGCGGTCGGGTATGTCAGGCTCGCCGATGGTCATTGAGTTCATGTGAGACAATCGTGTTCGTGTTCGAGAAAAACTTGGGAGGCAACATGACGCAACGCTACACAATCCAGGCAGTGATTTATCCGGGCGATGAATCAGGGTACGTGGCCGAGTGTCTCAACCTGGCTGTGGTCACTCAGGGCCAGACGCTCGATGAAACGGTGCAGAATCTGCGCGAGGCGATTCACCTTCACCTTAAAGGCGAAGACTTGGCAGAAATGGGGCTAGTCGCGCATCCTCCGCTGTTGGTTACGATGGAGATGGAGCCAGTATATGCCTAAACTGCGCCGTCTCTCAGGATCTGCGGTCATTCAAATCCTGGAAGGCTTTGGTTTCACCGTGTACGCGCAGGAAGGCAGTCACGTAAAGCTACGACGCATAGGCCCGTATGGGCAGAAATAGATATTGACGATTCCGCGTCACAGGGAACTCGATACGGGCACCGTGCGAGCTATTTTCCGACAGGCAAGCCAGTACATACCGGATGAGGAACTGAGACCTCACTTTTGCACCGAGTGATTGCGGACCACAGGAGGCGCGGCGATGTTG
>JBGAVB010000033.1:0-12998 GCA_044228345.1 Anaerolineae bacterium
GGACGCGCGGTGACCTACGGGCAAGTGGCGGCCTGGATGGGAGAACCACGCGCCGCGCGCACCGTGGGCTGGGCGTTGCACGGCCTGACCCACGAAGAGGCCGCCGGCGTCGTGCCCTGGCAGCGCGTGGTGGGCAAGGCAGGCCCCCACCATGCCCGTGTCACCACCAGCTGCCAAACGCACAGCGCCAGCCTCCAGCGCCAGCTGCTGGAGGAGGAAGGCGTGGAGTTTGATCTGTATGACCGCATTGACCTGACCCGGTTTGGCTGGGATGGGCCTGAATGGCCGGTCGTTGAACAAATCTTGAAAACGCCAGGCGATTGAGCGCGCGCCAACCGGCGCCAAGTCGGCCGGCGCTAAGGGGCGACCGGAGGCTTAGCGGTGACCGCCAGCCTGGCGCCGCAACCTACTGAGCTACGAATGTAAATCACCCAGACCATGTGATGAAGGAGATGACGATTCCATGCGCGAAATTACGATTGCCGTGGTGCAATTCCAGCCGACGTTGAATGAACCGGATGAGAACATCCGCCGCATGTCCGATTTCATCAACAAAATCTGCACTGAACAGCCGGTAGACCTGGTGGTCTTCCCGGAGCTGACTACGACCGGTCACGAGTGCGGCCTGCGCTTCACGGACTACGCCGAAACCGTCCCCGGCCCCACCGTCAGCCGCCTGGCGAAGGATGCGGCCCAATACAATACGCACCTTGTCTTTGGCATGGTGTCCAAGGCCAAAGTCGAGAGCGTCCTCTACAACACAGCCGTGGTCATCGGGCCAGACGGCGAACTGATTGGCAGCTATGGTAAGGTTCACCTCAAGGGTGAAGAGCGCCTGGCCTTCCGCAACGGCTTTCGCTTCCCGGTCTTTGAAACCGAGTGGGGCAACCTCGGCGTTTTGGTGGGTTGGGACATGGCCTTCCCCGAAGCGGCGCGCAGCCTGGCGCTCGATGGTGCGGATGTGGTGGCCGTGTGCGCCAACTGGGAAGTGCCGCATCAAGACGAATGGCGCGCCTACTGCGTGGCCCGCGCCTGTGAGAATTCGGTGTTCATTGCGGCGGCCAATCGGGTGGGCGAAGAGCCGAGCTATCAATTCTTTGGCGATTCGATGGTGCTCAGTCCGCGCGGCGAACGCTACACCGGGCTAGAAGACAACGCCGAAGGCTACGGCATTGCGCGCATCAACCTTGACCTGGTGCGCCAGGCCCGCGAAGAGCATCAACTCTTCCAATGCCGCCAGCCGCTGGCGTACCGGAACGTGGTGCGGAAGTACTAGACAATGCGGAATGTGGAACGCTGAATGCTGAAAGCAGGGCGTCACGCGTGGCGCGCCGTGTACAACGCGCACAGCGCAAAGTGCCGAACGTAAAGCGCGTGTTCATCGTTCAGAATTCATCGTTCACAATTCAGAGTTGAGACATGCGAATCATTGATTTACGTTCGGATACGGTGACGCGGCCGACGCCGGCCATGCGCGCAGCGATGGCGGCCGCCGAGGTGGGCGACGATGTGCTGGGCGATGACCCGACCGTGCAGCGGCTGGAGGCCATCGCGGCTGCGCGGCTGGGCAAAGAAGCGGCCCTGTTTGTCGCCAGCGGCCACATGGGCAACCTGGTGGCGCTGCTGACGCATGGCGGTCGCGGTGATGAGATCATCGTCGGCGACCAGGCCCACATCTTCTACTATGAACAGGGCAGCGCCGCGGTCGTAGGCGGCCTGCACCCGCGCACGGTCCCCAATCAGCCCGATGGCACGCTGGATCTTAATCACATCGAAGCTGCCATTCGCGGCGATGACGTGCATTTCCCGCGCACGCGCCTGATCTGCCTGGAAAATACGCACAACCGCTGCGGCGGCGCAGTGCTTGACGCGGCTTACCTCCATGCGGTGGGTGCGCTGGCGCGGCGTCATGATCTAAAGCTGCACGTGGATGGCGCACGGCTGTTCAACGCGGCGGTCGCCTTGGGCGTGGACGTCAAGGAGTTGGCCGCGGACGCTGATTCAGTCTCCTTTTGCCTCTCCAAAGGCTTGGCTGCGCCGATTGGCTCGCTCGTGTGCGGCACGCGGGTCTTCATCCAACAGGCGCGGCGCAATCGCAAGCTGCTGGGCGGCGGTATGCGCCAGGTAGGCGTGATTGCCGCGGCCGGCATCATTGCTCTGGAGCAGATGGTCGAGCGCCTGGCGGAAGATCATGACCACGCGCAACGGCTGGCCCTGGGCCTCAACCAGATTCCAGGCCTGCAGGCTGACCCGGCCCGCACCCGCACCAACATCGTCATGTTCGATTTGGTGCGTCCGGACTTGACCCCAGCGCAACTGGCGGCGGCGCTGGACGCAGTGGGCGTACGCCTGTTTCCCTCAGGAGGCCAGCGGCTGCGTGCGGTCACCCATTATGAAATCAGCGCCAACGATATTGACGAGGCATTGCAGCGCATCGCCCGCGTGATGGCCTGACGCGGGGGATTTGCATCCGATCAGCTCATCCGCCTTGGGCCTAAAAATTTGACGAAAGCCCCGCCGCATGGTAAGATGCTATCGTCCGGTTGGCAAAGCTCAACCTGACGGGGGGGCGTGGTGTAGCGGTTAACATGTCGGCCTGTCAAGCCGAAGACCGCGGGTTCAAATCCCGTCGCTCCCGCTCCAAAGACTCTTGCAGGTTTCTCCGCAAGAGTCTTTTGTTTTCTACAACACGAGGCTACCCAAATGAACAAGGCGTGGTGGAAAGAAAGCGTCGTCTACCAGATTTATCCGCGCAGTTTCTGTGACAGCAACGCTGACGGCATCGGCGATCTGCGCGGGATTATCGGCAAGCTCGATTATCTGCAGACGCTTGGCGTTGATGTGGTTTGGCTGTCGCCTGTTTACAAATCGCCCAACGACGACAACGGTTACGACATCAGCGACTACCAGGACATCATGGATGAATTCGGCACGTTGGCCGACTGGGAGGAGATGCTGGCCGGAATGCATCAGCGCGGCATCAAGCTGGTGATGGACCTGGTCGTCAACCATACGTCGGATGAGCACCCCTGGTTTGTCGAGTCCCGCACATCCGTGGACAATGCCTACCGCGATTATTACATCTGGCGTCCCGGCAAGGACGGTCGCGAGCCGAACAACTGGGTGTCTCACTTCAGCGGCTCTGCCTGGCAAAACGACGCGGCCACCGGTGAATACTATCTGCATCTCTTTTCCAAGAAACAGCCAGACCTGAACTGGGAAAACCCGGCGGTGCGCAGGGACGTGTTCGCCATGATGCGTTGGTGGCTGGACAAGGGCATTGATGGCTTTCGCATGGACGTGATCAACATGATCTCGAAGGCGCCTGGGCTGCCGGATGCACCAGCCGTCAGCCGTGACCGCTATCAGTACGGCGGTCAGTTTTTCCTCCACGGCCCGCGGCTGCTGGAGTTCCTGGACGAGATGAAGCAGGACGTGCTGTCCCACTACGACATCCTCAACGTAGGCGAGACGCCGGGCGCAAGCCCAGAGCGAGCGAGTGAGATCGCCAACGAGGAGACCGGCGCGCTCAGCATGGTTTTTCAGTTCGAGCACATGGGTCTCGACGAGAACCCGGGTGGTTCGGGCAAGTGGGACATCAAGCCCTGGAGTCTCCTGGACTTGAAGCGGGTCATGAGCCGCTGGCAGAAGGGCCTGGAAGGCCGCGGCTGGAACAGCCTCTATCTCTCCAATCATGATCAGCCGCGTTCGCTCTCACGCTTCGGGGACGACGGCCGCTATCGGGTCGAGTCGGCCAAGCTGCTCGCCACCTTCCTGCATATGCAGCAGGGCACGCCCTACGTCTACCAGGGCGAAGAGATCGGGATGACCAACGTCGCGTTCGACACGATCGCAGACTACCGGGACATCGAAACGCTCAATGTGTACAGGGAGTTTGTCGTAAACGAAGGCCGTGATCCGCAGGCCGTCCTGGCGCTGATCCACGCCAAAGGCCGCGACAACGCCCGCACCCCTTTTCAATGGGACGACCGCGCACATGCCGGCTTCACCACCGGCACACCCTGGATCAAAGTCAATCCCAACTACACCAAGATCAACGCCAGGCAGGCGCTGGCCGACCCGGATTCTATCTTCTACTACTACCAGAAATTGATTCGGCTGCGCAAGGCGCATCCAATCATCGTCTACGGCACGTACGACCTGATCCTGGAGACCCATCCGCAGATTGTCGCCTTCACCCGCACCTGGCAAGAAGACCGCCTGCTGGTCATGCTGAACTTCAGCGCGCAGACGCCGGTTTTTGCACTACCGCGCGCGATCTCCTTTGCTGGACAAGAACTGCTCATCAGCAACTACGCGGTTGATGCAGATGAAAACATCCACCAACTGACGCTGCGGCCCTATGACGCGCGCGTCTATTGGCTGCGATAAGGTGATCTCCTGGCCAGCCTGGAGGGCGCTGTCATGACCGCCGACCTCTTTGAACCCTATTTGATCGCCCTCGACGTTCTGCTCGAACGGCTGGGGCGCGACCATGCTTCGACGGCCGACGCCCTGGTCTATCAACAGCGCCTGCAAGAAAACATCGCGCGGACGCGCCGTTACGGCGACAACGAGAATCGCCGCAGCGAACGCGCCGAAATCATCGAGCCGCTGAACCGCCTGTGCCTCGACGCGCTGGGCGTGGACTTCAACACGCTCGTGCGGCAGGCCCAGCCGAAGCCAGCACAGGATGGCGATAGGACGCCGTCGCGCAAGCCCTTCGAGCCGGAGACGATGCTGATACCTGGCGGGCCGTTCGCCATGGGCAGCGACGACCAAACCCTGCCGGCGTCGGAGCGGCCGCAGCACCGCGTTGATCTACCCGACTTCCGCATTGGCAGGTACCCAGTGACCAACCGGCAGTATGCCGCGTTCATCAAGGACAACAAGTCCCAGCTCGCGCCTCAAGCGTGGTTCAACCGCGAGCCGCCGCCTGACCTCCTGGATCACCCTGTCGTCAACGTGAGCTGGTACGACGCCCTGGCCTACGGCGCGTGGTTGAGTGCGCAGACGGGCCGTCGCTACACGTTGCCAAGCGAGGCAGAGTGGGAAAAGGCTTGTCGTCACGATTTCAGCCGCTCTGCGGGCCCGAAGACGGCTGAAGCCGTGACGGCCAACCGGTATCCGTGGGGCGAGGAACCGGCTGATGGGCGGTGCAATGCGGCGAGCAGCGGTACGACGCCGGTGATGGCCTATCCGACCGGGGCCAGCGCGTATGGCGTCGAAGATCTGCTGGGCAACGTGCAGGAATGGACGCGCAGCCTGTGGGGCAGCCAGCCCGCGCTGCCCGATTTTGGTTATCCCTACCAGCCCGACGATGGCCGGGAAATCACGGCGCCGAATCAACTGCCGGCCCAGGGTCGCCTGGTGCACCGCGGCGGCTCGTTCAAGTCGCAGCCTGCCGATCTGCGCAGCAGCGCGCGCGGCAACGCCCGGGTTCCGCGTCGCGATGCATGACGAACGGCATCCCCGCTCGACCGGCATCGCCCGACCGTAAACGGATTGGGCTACGACATGGAAGGCCCTGGCAGCCCCAACGGGGCTTGCATTTTGTAGCCGGATGGCCTCTGGCCTCCGGTGGGGCGCTCGACCGGCAGCGCCCAACCGTAAACGGATCGGGCTACGAGGCCGAAGGCCCTGGCGGGCCTGGCAGCCCCAGCGGGGCTTGCATTATTTCGTTGCCGGATGGCCTCTGGACGCCGGCGGGGTTGGTTGACGAACTACCACTTGATGGCTTTTTTCCATACGTTGCATTTGCAAATTATACGTACTCTATGTAAAATACGCATGATGCGTATATTCCAAATCAGGAGGCGGATGACGATGACTCTGACGATCTCGCGCACCGACCTGGCGCGGCGCACGCGTGAGGCGATCGAGCAGGCGCGCCGCGGCCAGGCCGTTTTTATCGAGAGCTACGGCGCCGAGCAGGTCGCGATTGTGGATGCGTTGGACTACCATCTCCTGCGTGCGGTCGCAGGCTATCGCAGCCAGCCGCCAGCGCCCGTCAGCAACCCTGAGATGACCCCGCGGGGTTTGACTGAGGCAACCGTGCAGGCGCGAGTGGCTGCCGCAGGGGGTGATACGCAAGAAGCCTGGGATGTGATCATGACCGCGTATCTCGATGGCGACATTAGCCTGGGACGGGCGGCGGCGCTGCTGGGAACCCAGCGCTTCGACCTGCTGACGCGCTTCAATCGGCTGGGCCTGCCAACGCGCCTGGGGCCGCAGAGCATCAACGAAGCCCGTGCGGAATACGAGGTTATGCAGGACGGAGATCGAGCCTGAATCATGCCGATGGTCATCCTGGACACAACGGTTTTGAGCAACTTCGCGCACGTTCAGAGGCCAGACCTGCTTCGCTTGACGCTGGGAAACGACGCGGCTACTACGGCGGTCGTGCTGACCGAGCTCAGGTCGGGCGAGGACTTGGGCCTGGTGCCGCGTTGTGATTGGCGGTGGCTGCGCGTGGCGGCGTTGACCAGCGCGGAGCAGCGTCTGGCCGCCAGCTACGGGGCTCAACTGGATGCCGGGGAGTCTGCCTGCCTTGCCGTGGCCCGCAGCCGAGCCTGGACTTTTCTCAGCGACGACTTTGCCGCTCGCCGGCTGGCGCAGCGAGAGGGCGTCCCGGTTTCTGGAACCATCGGCGTGCTGCGACAACTCGTGGCTTCTCAGCAGTTGACCTCGGACGAGGGCGACCGCTATCTGGTTATCATGATCAGCCACGGCTACCGAGCCCCCATCAAGTCGCTGCGCCCGCTGTGACAATCGTGCGTCCATGAGGCTGCCGGGCGACAGGCCATGCAGATCTGGTGTTCGGTGCGCACAGGGGCGACCAGGCCATCATCGGTTTGCACCTTCATTTTAACCGGGGTACAATTGCTCCGTGCGGCGACCCAACGAGACGATCGAGGCCAGACGATGAACTTTCAGCGCCCAAGCAACATTCCTGCGCACGCCGATCTCTGCCTCAAGGCCATCTCCGAAGCTGGCCTGGGCGAGAGGATTTCGCTGGGCGGCGCCTTTGGCCTGCTGCATTACCTCGATTATCGGCCAACGTATGACGTTGACGCATGGTGGGTTTTGTCGGCGACGGCTGAGGAACAACGCTTGGTAGTCGCTGTGGTCAAGCAGGCGCTTGCACCGTTCGGCCAGGTTCGCGTGCGGACGTGGGGAGACGTTGTCAGCATCGAATTGGTAGAGGACAAAAACAAGGTATTCAGCTTCCAAATTGCCCATCGGTCGGCCCAACTGCAACCATCAACGCCACTCACCTGGGCCAACTCGCTGCTGGACAGCTTCGACGATTTGATTGCGAGCAAGATGGTGGCGCTCGTTGAACGTGGAGCGCCGCGCGATTTTCGAGATATCTACGCGACCTGTCATGCCGGATTAACGACGCCGAGCCAATGTTGGGCGCTTTGGCGGCAACGCCAGATGCTTTCAGGTAGCGACACAGACGTCAGGCGCGCCAAACTGGCGCTGCAAATTCATTTGGAACGAATCGCCGTGCTGCGGCCGTTGACCCAAATCGCAAATCTGGAAGAACGAAGCGTTGCGGAGCAGTTGCGGCATTGGTTCGCCGAGGAGTTCGTTGATGCCGTTGGAAATTGATGGAGCGTTATACCCTGACGTTGATCCTCCCAAGGATCTGGACACCCTGAGCGATCAGGTTGATTTTTTGGCTCGTTTGTGCGCCGCCGCCGACTTTGGACTGCTTCCAGAGCCGGAAACCATGCAGGAGCTTCGACAGCCGGCCTGGCGCGCAGCCGTTGATGCTTGTAGACTATTGACCTCACCCACCTACCATCTCCTGCGCCGCTGGCAGGGTCTCTCCCCACTTCCCTACCTGGGCCAACAGCTTGCCTATATCCGCGGCGATCCCAACCTGGCCTACGTCTAAATTTTGGGGCTTCACAGCCATTGAGCTTGCATGATGCCGACCGCCATTGGGCCGTCATGTAGGCAAATGGCATCCTCGCTCGACCATCCCCGCCCGACCGTGAACGGATCGGGCTACGAGATGGAAGGCCCTGGTGAGCCTGGCAGCCCCAGCGGGGCTTGCATCTCGTAGCCCGATGGCCTCTGGCCTCCCGCGGGGTTGGCAGCCGGATGACTGGCGGCGATTGCCGTTCGTATAATCGCCCTATGATCCCAGCCGCGCGGCCAGCCACGTGCGTAAATTGGCCGTCGAGAAGACGTCGCTTTCCAGCGACTTGAGCTGTGTCGCGCCGGGCGTGTCCGCCGGCAGATTGAACGCAGCCAGAATCTCCGCGATGGGCACCTTATACGCGGCCGATACATCGTCCAGCGTCATCCAGCCCTTGATCTCGTTCACGTTGGCGCCTGTCGGCAGCACTTTTTCGCCCGATGACGTCATCCGGCCCGAAATGGACCAGACCCCAGCCGCCTTGGCCCCACCGATCACGCCGAAGAAGAGCGCCACGATCAGCGCGCCGTAGATGAATGGATTGACTCTCATCTGTTGATATTCCTCTCTATTTTGCCTCAAGGTGTCTCAGCCAGGCAAGGCCCTGCCGCGCGTGGCGCGAATTGTCTGCGATCGGTTTGGTGACATGCATCCACTTCATGGCAGGTTTGCGCTCGTTGCTCACTGGCCAAAGACCGGCAGGCCCAGCTTCAGTTCCAGCGCGCCCTCGCGCGGGCACTCATCCACGCATTCCAGGCAACCGATGCAGTCCGCGCTCGTGATGGTCGTCGCCGTATGGACCGGCAGCCCCATCGGGCAAGCTTTGGTGCAGATGGCGCACGCCTTGCACGCCTCGGCCTCGCGTTTGAGATAGAAGGGGCTGAGCCTGCTGACCAGCCCGGTTGCCGCGCCCAGCGGGCAGGCGTAACGGCACCAGGGGCGTTCCACGAAGAGGGAGCCGATCAACGTCACCGCCAGCACCGCCACGCCCGGCCCAATGCTCAGTTCCAACAAATTCCACAGGGCCGCCCACGGGTCGTAATCGCGGAAGACCATAAATCCATAGACGGCCGCGCCAGTCACAGCCCAGGCAAGAACGCCATACTTCAAGAAGCGCAGATAGCGGTCGAGCACGGCCAGACGCTGCCCTCGCACCTTGAGCGCCTTGCCGGCACGGCGGATGGCTGGCACGCGCTTCTGCACCCAGGTCGAGAAACGGCTGGTCATGTCTTGTATGAAACCGAGCGGGCAGAGCCAACCGCAGAAGGCGTTGCGCGCCAGCAGGGCCGTCGCCAGCGCGGCCGCCAGGATGACGACATTGGAAAGGTGCGTGTGCGCGACGAAACTGCCGCCGCTGGTAAGGTACTTGTACAGCGTCTCCAGACCACCCATAGGGCAGTACGCCTCCCAAGAGGCGGTGACGGTTGCACCGGCCTCCCCAACCAGCAGGTGCCGGACGGCAATGAACGCGATGAATAGGAACACCCCGGCCTGCACCAGCCGGCGGAACGTGTGATGCGTGAGCCAGGCTGCCAGCCCCTTGCGTCGAGGCTTCACCTTGCCGAAATTCTGGGTGTGAGCGCTTGTTGTCACCGATTGTGCTCCTCCATCTCCTGTTCGTTTGCGCCGCGGTCGTTTTAAGCGGGCGGCTATGGATTCATCATCGCTGCGCCATGCGAAGATCTCATGCGCGACTTGCGCAGAAGTTGTGAAGAAGGGGTGGGGACGAAGAACCTGTCCACATGACCAGTCTCCAACTCCCCTGACGACGGGGGAGTTTTGTTGTCATCGGGTCTAACATGAGTCAAACATACGCGGAGGCTCAAGATGAACTCGACAATTGCCGTTGCCAGACCTGTCCTCAATTTTCGGACGCTGATCGCCTGGCCGGTCATGCTCTTTGTCTCCATGCTCCCCGACATTCTGTTTCAGGAACTGACGGGTCATCTGCCTGACTGGCTGTTTGGAGCCAAACTGGCCTTGATCGCGGCCCTCCTGGTGGGCAGCCTGTTCTGGGAAAACCTGCGTGCGCTGCGCCTGTTCTTTGGCGTCCTGTTGACCTTGTTCGCTCTGGAATGGGGAGTGACGCGGTTCTTCGATGGGCTGAGCTATCGCAGTTGGCTCGCCGCCGCCAGCCCCTTCGTGCAGCAGGTCGGCCTTGTTCAGATCACGCGTACCACGACCGCCATCTTGATGACTCTGGCGATGCTGGCCCTGTTTCGCCGTTTCGACCGCTTCTTCCTGGTGAAAGGCCGCCTGGATGCCCCGGCGCAGCCCATTCCCCTCATTCTGACCAGGCCGCCATCCTGGCGCATCCTGGGGCCGGCCATCGCCGGCGCCATGTGCCTGGGACTCCTTGTGTTTGTCTTCGCCTTTGGCCGGCCGCCTGCGCTGGCCTCGCTGACGCACGCACTGCCGCTGCTGCCCTTTGTACTGCTTTTTGCGGCCAGCAATGCCTTCGGAGAAGAAATGCTCTACCGCGCGCCCTGGCTGGCTGCGCTGGAAAGCCCGGTTGGCCCAGCGCACGCGCTGTTGATCACGGCGGCGTATTTCGGGATTTCCCATTACTACGGCGTCCCCTACGGCGTACTTGGCATGGTCATGGCCTTCATTCCCGGTTGGCTGAATGGCAAGGCCATGTTGGAGACACGCGGGTTCTTGTGGGCCTGGTTCATTCACTTGTGGATGGATGTCGTGATCTTCTTCTTCATGGCGCTTGGCGCGGTGTCCCCTGGCGGCTGATGAATCAGGTCAAGTGAGGAACAACCATGAATACCCTTCCCAAGCGGATTCTGTCCTTTTTCGCCGTGCTGATGGCTTTCGTCATCAGCCTGCTTCTGTGCCTACCGGTGATCCTGCTGCCGCCCGCGACCGCCGTGCCTGCCTGGGCGTGGATCCCGCTGGCCGCCGCCGACGTGGCGCTGCTCGTCCTGTTCTTTCGCCTTCAGCCGGCCTGGAAGGGCGCCGCCGTCTCACTGGCGGGCCTGCTCCTGACCGGGGCCGTGGCGGTCGTTGCCTCGCAGGCCTTTGCCAAAACCCCGGCGATCACCGATGCGCAGGGCCAGCCCCTGCCCGGCAGCATCGCCACATTGGAGCAGGTCACGCTCAACGGCAGTCGGCAGTGGGTCTCCATCCGCGGCAAGGATACTTCCAAGCCGGTGCTGCTCTTCCTGGCTGGCGGGCCGGGCGGCAGCCAACTGGCGACTGCGCGCTACGCCCTGGCCGGGCTGGAGGCGCACTTCGTCGTGGTCAACTGGGAGCAGCCCGGCGCCGGCAAGTCCTTCGACGCAGTGGATCGGACGAGCATCACGCCGGAGCGCTACATCGCGGACGCCCGCGCGTTGGTGCTGCGCCTGCGCGAACGCTTCGGCCAGGAAAAGGTCTACGTGCTGGGCGAGTCCTGGGGCAGCGCACTGGGCATCCTGCTCGTGCAGCGCTACCCGGAGCTGTTTCACGCCTTCATCGGCACCGGGCAGATGGTGGCTTTCCTGGAAAATGACCTGATGTGCTACGACTTCGCCCTCAACTGGGCGCGAGAGCGCGGAGATGCAAAGAAGGTGGATGCGCTGACCCGGCAAGGTCCGCCGCCTTACTTTGGCTCCGGCATGTCGTGGAAAGAAGCCGCGTTCCTGATGGACACCTTCAACTACATGAACGCCAACCCGGCCATCGCCGACAACGGCGCCAACACCTTTCGCGACCTGGCTGCGCCCGAATACGGCCTGTACGACAAGGTCCGTTGGTTCCGCGGCGTGCTGGAAACGCTGGATGTGGTCTATCCTCAGCTCTGGGAGGTGGATTTCCGCCAGCAGGCCACGCAGCTGGCTGTGCCGGTCTACTTCCTGATCGGCCGCCACGACGTCAACGCGCCGACCGTGTTGACCGAGCAGTACTACGCCGTCCTCGACGCGCCGCACAAGGAAATCGTCTGGTTCGAGCACTCCGGGCACACGCCCTGGGTGTCGGAGTCGGCCCGCTTCGTGCAGGTGATGGTGAATACAGTCCTGGCACAGACCCAGAGGCGCGGATCATGAACGCTGCCCTGCACGACGCCTACGCCGCTGCTTACGATCAGCAGGTGCATTCCCATGGCTGCCACGTGGCTGACGTGCTGTTCGGGCTGTGCTATGAATACGTCCAGCCCGGCCAGCGGCTGCTGGATGCCGGCATTGGCAGCGGCCTGTCGGCGCAGCTCTTCGCCAAGGCCGGGCTGGAAATTCACGGCATGGACTTCTCGCCGGTTATGCTGGCGCTGTGCCGGGCCAAGGGGTTTGCTGCAGATCTGGCCCTGCACGACCTGCAGCAAGCGCCCTGGCCTTACCCATCCGGCCGGTTTGATCACGTGCTCTGCTGCGGCGTGCTGCACTTTATCGCTGATCTGGAGACGATCTTCGGCCAGGCGGCGCGCGTGCTGGCGCCGGCCGGCGTCTTCGCCTTCACCACGCAGCAGCCGCCCCCCCTGGCCAACGATCAGGCGCCTTATGAACGACAAGTCGTGGGCGATTTCGACATCTTCGCCCACGCGCCCGCACACGTCGAAGCGCTGCTGGCGCAGTATTCCTTTGCGCCGTTGAAGGGACAAAAGTGCTTCGTTGGCGACGACCTGTATGCGCTTTGGGTGGCAAGCAAACAATGAGGAAGACATGTTCGACTTCTACACTCGTTTCTACCACGCGGTGGCGAGCAGCGCGGCCAACGCCGAGTACTGCGCTGGCGTCTACGGCCGCAACCTGTGCCAGCACGGCTTTGCCGACCTGCCGCACCTCGATGACCTGATCCGGGCGGCCGATATCACTGCCGGCAGCCGCGTGCTCGACCTGGGCTGCGGCAGCGGCATGATCGCAGAGTACCTTTCCGATCAAACTGGCGCGCACGTTACCGGCATTGACTTCATCCCACAGGCCATCGCAGACGCGCAGGCGCGCACCCAGTCCAAACGCAACCGGTTGGACTTCCGGGCGATGGATATGTCCCATCTGGATTTTCCACCCGCCATCTTCGACGTGATCATCTCGATTGACACGCTTTACTTCACGGACATCTACGAAACCCTGCGTCCGATCGG
>JBGAVB010000340.1:0-3341 GCA_044228345.1 Anaerolineae bacterium
CAACTGCGCGACATGGTCGTGAACGCCGACGTGATCGTCGATGCCCTGCTGGGCACCGGCGTCGCCCGCCCCATCGAGGGCGATCTGGCGGACATCCTGGCCCTGACCCGCCAAGCCGTCAGCGAGGAGACGCGGCTGGTCAGCCTGCCGCCCGAAGAGGATGAAAGCGACGATGCCGCGGGGGCTTTGTTCAATCTGACGGAGCCGCTGGCCGAGCTGGATCGTTTCGACGAAGCGCAGTTGAGCAATATCGAAGTCGTGGCCGTGGACTGCGTCAGCGGGCTGGATTGCACGACCGGGGCCGTAGACCCCGCCGCTCTGCCGGCGGATTTCACCGTCACCTTCGGCTTTCCCAAGTACGGGCATTACCTGGGCCGCGGCGCCGAGGTCAGCGGCACGCTGCTGGCCGCAGACATCGGCATCCCCGACGATCTGGCCGCCGCCATTCAGGTGGAAGTCGTAACGCCCACTATGGTCGCCGAGATGCTGCCGTCGCGGCCGCGCCAAGCGCACAAAGGCTCTTTTGGCAAGGCGCTGATCGTCGCCGGTTCGGTTTACTACACCGGCGCGGCCGCGCTGGCCGCCCAAGCCGCGACACGCGCGGGCGCGGGCCTGGTCACACTCGGCGTCGCACGGCCGCTGCATGGCATCCTGGCCCCCAGTCTGTTGGAAGTGACCTGGCTGCCGCTGGCGCACGACATGGGCGTGTTAGCCAGCGACGCCGCGCGCATGATCAACGAGAAGCTGGCCGGCTACAAGGCGCTGCTGATCGGGCCTGGCCTCAGCACCGAAAAAGAAACCAGCGCATTCCTCAAGGCCTTCTTCCAGCCGGAAGAACCAAAAGCCAAACAGCGCAGCGCGATGGGCTTCATGTCGCAAACGCCTGAGCGCGCTGCGGCCAGCGCTGGCGGCGAAGAAGGCAGGTCAACCAGCCCGCGCGCGGATCTGCCGCCGCTGGTGGTGGACGCCGATGCGCTCAACTGGCTGGCGCAGCAGGAAAACTGGCCCGCGCTGCTGCCGGCCAACTCGATCCTGACGCCGCACCCCGGCGAAATGGCGCGATTGTGCAAACTGGAGTTGGAGGCCGTGCAGGCTGATCGCTGGGGGCTGGCGATCAGCCAGGCCAAAGCCTGGAATCAGATCGTGGTGCTGAAGGGCGCCTTTACCGTCATCGCCGCGCCTGATGGCCGCGTGCGCGTGCTGCCTTTTGCCAATCCGGCCCTGGCGACCGCCGGCACCGGCGATGTGCTGGCCGGCGCGATCGTCGCCCTGTTGGCGCAAGGATTGTCGCCGTTCGACGCCGCTGTGACTGGGGCGTACCTGCATGGCCTGGCCGGCGACCTGGCCGCGCAAGAAATTGGCCTGGCCGGCGCGGTGGCCGAAGACATCATCTCGTTCCTACCCGCAGCCTGGCGTCGCCTCAGCGGGCAATAAGCGCAAAAAAGCCGCCGAACGTTGCCTCGCTAACGTTCGGCGGCGCGCGCTTTCACCCCTCTGCGTTCGATCTCCGATCTCTGGTCTCAGATCTCAGATTTCCAGACTCACCCGTGCCCGTTATTCATGCTGCGGCGCCGCTCTTCCAGCATGTCGCGGCTGCGGGCGCTCAAATCGCCGACCAGGCCCTCCGCGCGTGACGCCATCTGCTCGGCGCGCTCCACGGCCGGCCGCGCCGCGGCCTGCGCCTGCTGGCGCGCCTCGTTGGCGGTCTCCTGCGCCCGGCGCTTGAGATCAGCGCCCATCTGCGTCAACTGCTGCCGCGTGGCTTCACCCGACTGCGGCGCCCGATACAACGCCAGCCCAAATCCAACGGCCGCGCCAATGACTAATCCCCAAAACATAGTTCATCTCCTCGCTCAACCGCTTCCGGCAGTCAACCCACGTAGGCCCATAGCCCCCGGCGGCTAACGCAGGCCTGCCATTCAGCATTCAGCTTTCAGAATTCCTCGTTTACCCATTACGCCCCAGCAGCACCTTCAACGACTGCTGCCATCCCGCCACTTTGCTCGTGACCCTGATCGCCGGCTGCACGACCTGGTCGCTCATGAAGGTAGCGGTGCCGCGCACCGTGCCAATCGTTTCTTGCGTGGCGGTCAGCATCGGCTTGATTTCGCGCTGCATCATGCGCGTCAGCGTGTAGACTTGCCACACCAGCACCGTTAGCAGCGCGCCGATGATGAACAGTTCGAGCGTCACAAAAATGATGAACAGGTCGCGCACGATCGCGGCGGCCGGCGGATGCGTGACCAGCAGGTAGATGATGCCGATGAAAAGCAGAACGGCAACCACAGCTCCGATGGTGATCCAGGTTTTGGTCTTTTTGTCCATTGATTCCTCAATCCGGCCGCCATGCCGGCGGCGCTGATATGACGCGTCAGCGGCGCTCCTCCCAGGCGCAGCCGCAGACGGCGATTCCTTAGATCATGCCTTGTGAAAACGGCTGCGCACCACCGCCAGGGCCGACACAGCGCCCAGCGTTCCCGTCACAATTTGCACCTGGCCGAGGCCGGGAAAACGCAGTGCGGCCCCAGCGAAATGACCTGCGGCGAAACCGGCGAGCGAAGCCAGGATGAACCATCCCAGCCCGCCCAGGGTGCGGCCCTGCCAGGCATGGAAGATCGCGGCATAGAGCAGCGCCAGGCACAGGCTCAGCCACAGCGCCGGGTGCACCAGCAAATCAAACAGCCCGGTCAATGACGCCTCCCCCCAGGCACGCGTCGCCATCATAGAAAACAACGCCCTGGCCCGGCGTGATGTCGCGTAAGGGATGGTCAAACTGCACGTGTACCCTATTCGCTGCCAGTGGTGTCACCAGGGCAGGAACTTCATGCGCCTTGTAGCGAATGCGCGCTTGCACCTGCAGCGGCGCGTCGGGTGGATGCCCCACGCCCCATGTCACCTGGCTGGCGGTCAATTCAGTCTGGCCGAGCGCGGCCGCTGGACCAACAATCACCGCGTTGCGGCTGGCGTCCAGCCGCAACACAAACAGCGGTTCCGGTGCGCCGATCCCCAGTCCCTTACGCTGACCGATGGTGTAGAAGGCCAGACCCTCATGCTGTCCCAACACCTGCCCGGCCTGGTTGATGATCGGCCCGGCCTGCACGGCCGCCGGCGCCCAATCGCTCAAAAAGCGGCGATAGTCATTGTCGGCCACAAAGCAGAGGTCCTGGCTCTCACGCTTGGTCGCCACGGTCAAGCCGCGAGCCGCCGCGAGATCGCGCACCTGGCCGAGCGGCGACAGGAGGCTGAAGCGTTGCGCGCCGATGTGCTGCGTCTGCTCGTCCGGCCCGGCATACAGTCCTTCTATGCCGAAAGCGGCGTGCGCTCGGGCATGGGTTTCTGGC
>JBGAVB010000341.1:0-3340 GCA_044228345.1 Anaerolineae bacterium
CTGAATGGCGCCCTGGGCGGCGTGCTGGCAGGCGAGTCGTTCACGTTGTCGCAGAGCTACTACTACGGCCAGGTTGACGGAGCGCCGGAATACCGCGTCGCCGTCACGTTCGATGACCCGGATGATGGCGTGTGCATCGATGAATTGCCGGAGCTGGACGCCATTGCAAAGGGCAGAACTTCCGCTGCTCCGGTGGCCGCCCCGCTTGGCGATCCCATGGCGCCGGTCGATCCGGCGGATGCGTTCAAGCAGCGCGTGCAGCAGCTCGGCAGGCGCCTGAAAACAGGAGACGGCCGGCGTGACTTGCTGAAATCGTTCGTGGCCAGTCGCGTCGGGCGCGGCATTCGCGGCGACGACATCATGACGATGGTGCACGGCATGTGCGCCACGTACTTCGACCCGGCCGACCCGATTGATGACCGGGACATTGAAACGATCCAGTCCTGGGCGCAAACGCGCGACGACAAGCGCATCGAAGACGGCGCCACGCTGGCCGCGGCGCTCCTTCCCAAGCCGGTCCCGGTCGAGAACATCAAGATGAAGGTGCCCGAGGAGACGGCGCGAAAAAAGACGCCGGCCTACGTCGAAAAACCACCCGGAATGCTGGGCACGATCACGGACTGGGTGAACGCCACCAGCCGCAAGCCGCAGCCGGCTTTCGCGGTGCAGACAGCCATCGCGTTCGCGTCCACCGTGCTTGGGCGGCGCTACGTTTCATCGCAGCGCAACTGGCCAAGCTTGTTCCTGCTCAACATCGGCAAGAGCGCCAGTGGCAAGGAGCACGGCAAGTGGGCCGTGGAAAAGCTGCTCGAAGCCTGCGAGCTTGCCCACCTGATCGGGCCGTCCAGCTACACCAGCAACGCAGGCGTGCTGTCTGCCTTGCACGATCAGCCGGCGCACCTGACGGTCATCGATGAATTTGGCAAGGCGCTGGAAAACGCCAGCGTGAAGAACAATGCCCGCGACCGCTCCATGCTGACGGCGCTGATGGAGGTGTGGGGTCGCGCCGACGGCGTGCTTCGCCCGCAGGGCTACAGCACCTTCGGCTTGTCGGCCAGGGACGCGGCGAGCTTCAAGGAACGCACGGTGCGCAATCCTGCGCTGTCGCTGCTGGCCATGACCACGCCAGAGTCGTTTTTCGAGTCGATCGGGTCGGCTGCAGCGCGCGATGGCTTTCTGAACCGCTTTCTGATCGTGGAGAGCGACATCGGCCGCCAGGTGGGCCAGCACCGAGCCGAGCTGGCGCCACCCGAGAGCGTGCGGGCATGGGCGGCGCAGATGCGCAGGCAAACTGACGGCGCATTGGTCAATCCAGACGGAAATGCCACATTGGAGCCATCGCCCACCTTGGTGCCCATGCTGGCGCCCGCGCTGGAGCTGTTTCACCAGTTCGAGATCGAATGCGTGGGGCTGATGGACGAGTACGAACAGGCCGGACTGGCCGAGATGTTCGGACGGTCCAACGAGATCGCCATGCGCCTGGCGCTGGTGGTGGCCCTTGGATGCCACTGCGAGGCCATTGACGGCCCCCACGCGGCCTGGGCTATCAACTATGTTCGCCACCATGCGCTGCGCACCGTAGAGCGGCTTTTGAGCAGCGTGGCAGACAGCGAATTCGAGCACTCCAAAAAGCAGGTGCTGTCGTTGATCGTCAAGGCAGGCCCCAATGGCATGACCGAGCGCGACCTCAGCCGCGCCAGCACGCGCTTTGCGCGCGTGCCACAGCGCCAGCAGGTCGAAATCCTGAATTCGCTGCAATTTGTTGGCGAAATCTGCCGCGTCGAAATCCCCACCACCAGTGGTCGTGGGCGCAAGCGCGTTGCCTGGATCGCCGTTTCACCCGAGGAAGACGATGCCCAAGAAAGTTGAAAACGTCGATAAGCGTCGAACACCTATCGACGCTTCAAACCTAGCACTGGCGCGGGTTCCAGCATTGTTGGCAATTCGCGGCGGGGGTCAGCGTGTCCCTGTGTGCCTGTGTGTGTACCAGTAATAGAGAGAGAGAGAGAGAGGATTGACAACAATGCTGAAAGCTAGCACTGGCGCGGGTTTTAAGCGTCTAAGACCCCCCCGCAACAATCTGACAGATTCGCCGTTTATCGGGGTGGATGCATGACCCGCCTGACCCTCCCCTGGCCGCCCAGCGTGAACCGCTATTACCGCAACGTGGCCGGCGTGACGAAGATCAGCGCCGAGGGCCGGGCCTACCGCGCGGCGGTGGTCAATCTGCTGGCCGAGCACCGCACGGTGCCGCCGCTGGCCGGTGCTGTGGCGGTGGACATCGAAGCGCACATGCCGGATCGCCGCCGGCGCGACCTGGACAACCTGCTCAAGGGCCTGCTGGACGCCCTGACGCACGCCGGGCTGTGGCTGGACGATAGCCAGGTGGCGGATTTGCGCATCCGGCGCGCGCCGACAATTGGCGGCATGGTGAAGGTGCGGGTGACGCCGTGTTGACGCCGAAGCAGCAGCGGTTCGTTGAGGAGTACCTGGTGGACTTGAACGGCAAGCAGGCCGCGATCCGATGCGGGTACAAGCCCAGCCGAGCCGAGCGCACGGCGTGCGAGCTGCTGGCAAGCCGGAAGGTTTCGGAAGCGGTGGCCGAAGGCCAAAGGTTGAAAACTGAGCGCACCGGCCGCACCGTGGCCGCCGTCATGGCCGACATCGGCCGCGTGCGCGACGATGCCATGCAGGAGGTCACGGACCCGGAGACCGGCAGCCGGGCCATGCTGAGCCACAAAGACGCCTTGAAGGCGCTGGAGCTGGAGGGCAAGCACCTGGGCGCTTTCGAGGATCGAATCCGCTTGTCCAACCCAGACGGCACCCTGCGCCCGCAGGTGATCAAGATCATTGCGGCTTAATTGACTTCAAATTTTTAAATGAAGACATATGGCAATTACGAGAGAATCACATAATCCAGATATTAGGATTCCAACAAAAAAGGAGGCTGATATATTATTGTGGCTTTATGAAAATGGTCCTGAAAGATCAGCAAATATAGCAAAATGTTTTTGTGTATACACAACAAATATATCATCTTACTTGATTCAGATGTATAAAAACACAAACTGGATAAACAGAGTAGCCGCAATTGGGGTATATCCAGAAAAGCAACAGAAATATTATATTTATGAAATAAACAATTACGGAATTCGTTCTTTATTGCGTTTTCAAGAATTAGAGAAAAATAAAGAGTGACCTCCTAGGCCATCATCAAGCTCCCGCCGAAGCTGGTTCCGGTTTTCGGCCCGGAGCGCGGCGCGGTGCAGTACCGCTGCTCGCACGGTGGCCGCGGCAGCGGCAAGTCGTTCAGCTTCGCAAAGATGGCCGCGATCTGGGG